>SXIZ01000156.1 GCA_005779525.1 Methylococcaceae bacterium | reverse complement strand
TGTTCTGGCTTAGTGAAGTCAAAAACATTATCATTTTTCATAGTGGTGTTTCCTTTTGTTGGTTGAGTGATCTGGCGAGATCTTTACCAACAGGTTACACCGCTTTCTTTTTTCCTCATACACCAGAAATGATCATAGCTCGGGTTGGGTCTTTAGATTATCCAAGCAGGGATTACGCCTTATTAATTTTGTGTATATATTTCAAATAGATAAATAATATTTTTTTAAGAATTAATACTGAATTTTAATTAAACTATGTTATATAAATTACTTTCAAAAATTAATGTGTCATTTAACGCAAAATTACGTTTAGCATACAAAATACTCCTTTTAGCATAAAAACTTAGTGCTCTCCAGTTTGTGTTAATGCGTATTATCCGCAGGTTATCTAGCCTGACACTCAGATGAGTGAGTGCATGGATGATATTTATTAAGCTCGAATTGGAGAGACATATGATTAAAAAAAATGCTAATGCTGCTCGCGTCGCTTATCTTGTAAGTTCCATTTTGCTCGGATCAGCACTGAATACTTTGGTTTTTGCGCATGAAGGTGAAGCTACGGCAACAACGACTGCCAATGTTAGCAACTCAGTTACCCCTGATTGTCAAATCCTGACGGCAAAACGCTTATTCGATGGGATAAATTTCCCGCAAGAAAATATGGCGGTGTTGATTCAAGAGCGTAAGGTGGTGCGTGTTGATACGCCTGCCGCCTTAAATACCTTATGTGCTAATCGTTACAACTTAGGCGATGCTACTATTCTTCCTGGATTTATTGAATCGCATGCCCATGTGACTTTCCAGAATGTTAGTAAAGAAGCGGTCTTAAAACATGGGATTACCACCGTGCAAGATACTGGCGGTCCCTTATTGCCAGTTTCGGGTGGACAGGGTGCGCTAAGATTATTGAGCGTAGGCCCCATACTTCAGGCACCCACGGGATACCCGTTAAATATTTTCGGTGGCACTGGAGGCTACGATAAAATTGGTTATCCCGTGGAGTCGGTCGCTCAAGCGCAAGAAGTGGTGCAACATTTAATCGATGGCGGCGCCACGGCCATTAAAATCGCCTTAGAGCCAGGTGGGGAAATTGGTGCGCCTTGGATGCAACCGCATGACGGCCCCGTGCCACCAACACCCTGGCCAATGTTATCAGAAGCAATTACCAAAGCCATTGTCGATAAAGCTCATGCACTAGGTAAACGCGTAATCGCGCATGTCGGGGAAGAGCAAGGTTTTACGCGGGCTTTAAATGCGAAAGTGGATGAATTAGCGCATATGCCTTGTGCTCCGATCAGTGAGGATTTGTTACAACGTGCGGTCACTCAAGGCGTGACTTTTGTCACTACGGTAGATACCTTATCTTCATGTGCAAATACGGCTACCCAGATGGGTATTCATTCCAATATGATGAGCTTGGCGAAAAAGGGCGCAAAATTTATTTACGGTTCCGAAGTTGCCCATGACAACGTTCCTTGGGGAATCAATGGCGAAGAATTACATATGATGTTGCATTTGACGAGCGGCGGTGCCATTGATTTTCCAAAAGTTGTTAATGTCATCAAATCTGCTACATCGACTGCTGGAGCGCGTTTGGGTATTCCGGGGTTGGGTACCCTCAGTGCCGGGGCGCCTGCGGATATTATTGCGGTGCGCGGCAATCCATTTGTGCGTTTTAAATTATTGGAATACCCTGACTTAGTCATTTCAGGTGGGCAAACCGTGGTAAATAACTTTAAAAACCAAGCGGCTAGCGTCAATACTGACTGTCTATTGAATTGGGCGGAAACTAAATATCCTGCGCAATATGCACCCGCAGGGGCATATACTGAGTTTACTGACGAGTATGCCTATCGCTATTATGCAACCACTAAAACTTATTTAGGCATCTCTTTACTAGGCAAACATATCGATACCCAAGGTGCTGATGGTGTTATCAAAACGCAAGCAACCTTAGCGGAATGGTTAACGGCATCTGGTTGCCAGTAGCCTAATCCAAAAGGTGTAGCACGTTATTTCGTCTAATAACTTGGAATAACGTGCCTGCTTGAGTTCTTAGCTTACTAAACTGCATAGAGCAAAAGTCTAACTGTGACAAACTGTCGCGCGACAATTTGTCACCTTTTAAAGCAAAGCCTAGGCGTTATAATAACTTGACTCTTGTATGCACACTTCACGGTGACTTGAGTTGAAATCTTTCCTTGATATGCAGTTAGTTAGCGTGCTAACTGCATTTTTTTTGTCTATAGCTTAGGTAGAGTCTACTGTATGCGATGCTGCTATCGAGCTTGCTGCATTAATTCTAAAGAGCTTAAGGGTCTCAATGTTTTATGGTGCGTGGTAAGCGGATGATAAATGTGGTGCCTACTCCAACTTCCGTATTAAAAGTTAATTGTCCGCCATGTTGTTCTTGAATAATACGATACGCAATATTTAAACCTTGCCCGGTACCACGATTAACTTCTTTGGTAGTGAAAAACGGATCAAAAATTTTGGCATGAATGGCCTCGGGAATTCCCGTGCCCGTATCACTGATACGCACTTCAATGCCGTCGGCTGTTGGTTCGGTGACTAGGGTAATTTTGCCATGGCCTTTTTTACTATCTTCTATGGCATGTGCGGCATTGACTAGAATGTTTAAAAATACTTGATTCAGTTCGCCGGGAAAGCATTCAATCACAGGAATGTCTCCGAATTGCGTTTCAATATCCGCTAGGTATTTGTAACTGTTGCGGGCAACTAATAAGGTATTTTCCAACGCCAAGTTAATATTGATACTCGATAAACGGCTTTGACCGATATGCGAAAATCCTTTCATTGCTTGCACAATACGCACAATTTGCGACACCCCTTCGAGCGATTGTTCAATCGCCAGCGGCGCATCTTCCAAAATATAGGCTAAATCTTCCTCTTCTTCATGCTTATCCATTTGAGTCAGTATTTCATGCGCACCGTTCTCTGTGAGCAATTGCCGATAGGTGGCTAATAAACGCGTGAAGCTGGCAAAAAAATCTTTAATGGCATTGATATTATCGCCCACATATTGGGCGGGTGTATTAATTTCGTGAGCGATACCCGCCGCTAATTGTCCCACGGATGCTAGTTTTTCAGCTTGCAGTAATTGGCGATTGGTCGCTTCAATCGCTTGGGTACGCTGATTGATTTGCTCTTCCATATAGCGCATGACATTTTGCGATTGTTTGTTGAGTTGCCATTTACGCATTAAGGCATGCACCATTTGGCGGAGTTCTAAATCACTGAAAGGTTTTTGCAAAATCAGTAATTGATCACTTTCGCCTAAGGTATCGACGATATGTTGCCAGTTGAGTTGGGGATCAGAATTGCACAACACCACATGCAAATCTGGGTCGATTTGCCACAATGAACTGATCAATTCCAGACTTTTGCAATCTTGCAGCTGGCTTTCGACAAACGCCAGATGATAAGGCATGTCCTGCGCCACCGCTTCGGTTAATTTGCTATTGGCTAAGGCGCCGCTGGTACAACAATGAATTAAATAAGCTAAATTTTCCGTTTCGGCACTCAAGGTGGCATTGATAGCACCGTTAAACATCAGATCCAACTTTTGACTTAAAGCGGGATCCGGATCGATGACCAAAATACTGGATTTTTCGTCGACTTCAATAAACACGTGCTGGCTCCAAGTTGCAATTTAAGACTATTCCGTATCTGCCATTTCTACAGCGATGCGATGGAAATCTGCCTCTTTGGCTAAAAAAGCGTCTACTAAATCCGGGGCAAAATGCGAGCCTTTACCTTCTAAAATAATGTTTTTAGCCTTTTCTCGGGGAAATGCAGGTTTGTAAACTCGTTGGGTGGTCAAGGCATCATAGACATCGACCAAGGCTAAAATTCTTGCGGCTAAGGGGATCGCTTCTGCTTGAATTCCTAAAGGATAACCACTACCGTCCCATTTTTCATGGTGCCCATAAGCGATTTCCATGCCGCACTTAATAAAGCCTTGGGATGGATATTGTTCAAATACCGATCTTAGGGTATCGCCACCGATACTGGCATGCGTTTTCATGATTTCAAATTCTTCTGGGGTTAAGCGCCCCGGTTTTTTCAAAATTGCATCGGGGATTCCCACTTTACCGATATCATGAAGCGGAGAGGAACGGACTAAATCTTGGGTGAAAGCGGGTGTAATTATGTTTCGATAGGCATCGGTTTGTGCCAGGGCTTCGCAGATCAGGGTACTATATTTTTTTAAACGTAATAAATGTGCCCCGGTTTCTGGATCACGATATTCAGATAATTTCGCTAACGCTGTAATAATCGCATCCTGTGCATCATCAAACGCTTCGCGATTCCAATGACTTTGCAACGCGGTGGCGGTGGTCGTTGCGATACCCGCTAAGGTTTCGAGTACGTCTTGCTCTAAGCTAATGTTATTGCCTGCAATATTAATCAAACCCAATACGCCTTGTTCGCATAATAAAGGAATACTAAGATAAGGCTGCCCAGCAAATAAACTGAGTTCAAATGCTGTCGGCAGAATACTGCTGGTTGCGCTATGCCAAATTTGCTTTTGGCCTAGAGTGATTGCAAGCAAGCCCTCGGAAGGTGTTGGCGCAACTAATGTTACTATTTCGGGCTGTTCTGGGAGGTAACATTGAAATTTACCGTCTAATTGCGGACTCAACCAAATATTTAGTTGCGTAATTCCGGTCAACTCGATGATCACATGTTCTAGCGCAGCAATAATCCCCGCGGAATTATGCATCTCTGTCATGCTTTTGGCATACTGATATTGCAGGTTTAAGGCGCGGGTTTTTTGTGCCACGATCATCTCAAGCTGGGTATTGAGGATATGTAATTGTTGATTCGCCAGTTGCAACTGCGCTTGCAAAATGCGTTCGGATTCACGCAAACGATATTGTTCCAAACCATCGTTTAAGGTTTCGAGTAAAATTTCTTTGGGGCAGGGTTTGTTTAAAAATCTAGACACATGCCCGGTGTGTAAAGCATTGACTGCTACATCGAGTTCCGCACGACCGGTTAGCATGATCAAAATAGTTTGCGGATAGCGTTGGTAAACGGTACTTAAAAATTGAATACCATCCATCCCCGGCATATTGTAATCCGAGACCACGACGGCAAATGGTCCATTTGCCGCTAATGTTTCCAAGCCCGCCTGAGCACCCACCGCTATTGTGACATCGTATTCGCGGCGTAATTGCCGTTTGATACCCTCCAATAACAGGGCTTCGTCGTCTACAAACAGAATTTTTCGGCTAATAGAGGCTGGCTGTTCGATCATAAAAATTCCTATTGATTAGCAAAATGTTTAATGACTTTTTCCGCCAAAATTTGCCAGTCTGTGACGCGGTCAAGTTTTTTAATACGTTGTAAATAGTCAGTATCCAAGGTCATTTCGAATAGCCGACTATAATCATCTGAAACTGTAGGCTTGAGCAAACACGCGGCAACGTGAACGGCGGTGAGAGCATTAACATCGTTGTATTCGGTTTCGTGCGGTGTCGTTTGTAACAAAATCGCTTCGATAATCCGCGGAGGAATCTTCCATAAACTTAAGATATAGGCGGCAGCTTCAGAACGGGTATAGCCGAAAATTTCGTTTTCCAATTGCTCCACCGGAAGGTCTGTAGTTTTGACTTTATCCAGATAACATTTAAGTTTATCCTCCGCACCCGAGAAAAAAATTAACAACCCCATATTATGTAACAGGCCGCCCAGATAAGCTTGATCTGGGCGATCTTCCTGTTGGTTTTCGGACAGTGCAATTAAGCGAGCTAGTT
>SXIZ01000155.1 GCA_005779525.1 Methylococcaceae bacterium | reverse complement strand
GGTCGTCACAACAAACACCAAGACAAATGAAACAATCAAACCATTGACTATTCGTCCCCAATGCAAACGCAGACTCATACCATTGCGTTCCACCACTGGAGGTTGAATTCTGTGTAATGCTGTCCAAGCAGGTTCTGGAAAGATCTCTACCCCTTTTTTCACGCGTTTAGGCACTTTATTACGCGATGCAGTCGTCCATTCAATCGCATTCCAATCACACACATCCACACAGTCATGGCAAGACATACAAGAGAGTTGCTCTACCGTTGCGATCTTATCCACCATTTTGATTGCACCACACATACAGGCGCGCGCACAAACGTTACACCCAGTACAACGCTCCTTCGCTACCCGGATATGATGGGTAAAACCGAAATGGGCGCCAAAGCGATTCATTAATCCGTCAGCCGCACCGATAGGGCATAAAAACTGACAATACGCTCGACCTTTATTGGCAAAAAAGCCCAAAATAAACAATAGCCCTAAATTGACTAAGCCAACAGAAGAAAGTACATACACCAGACCACGATATTCACCACTTAATGCCTCGATTAAGCGCGGAATGGTAATAAAGTTGCACAAGGTACAGGCGCTGATACCCAACAATGGCATCACCACTAAATAAATCCCAAAATAGCCATAGCGAATTTGTACCTGCGGCAACGAACGAAATTCAATTTTCCAACGATCATTTAACATTCGACTACCCAATTCCGCTAAGCCACCGACTGGGCATAAAAATGAACACCAGATTCGTCCAAAGAAAAAGGTGGTCAGTAAAATCAGCATGAAGGCAATGACCCCGATATAGGCCACTGAAATATGAGTAAACAAATCTTGCAGCGACATGCCGGGAAAGTACAAATAAAAGCGCCGCATACATAATTGACCGCATAAATCACTATTTCCGGTTAATTGCGGTAAATACGCGAGTGGTCCTAAGAAACTGGCGCTAGAAATTAATATCAGCGCGTAACGATATTTTTGGATAAAAGGTATGGCTTTGAGTTTTTGAATCGCTTGCATGGCGGTTACTCCTCATTCACGGTCGTTAAAGGTATGGCAGGCAAGACACAAGGAACCATCCTTGGCAGGCAGCCTGAGTAATACTTCGGATTTTATGCGCTGGTATTCCAATTCTTGCAGGAGTCCAGTTTTACGCTCTAGCTCATCCAACCGCTGCTGCTTATCGCTGGCATACACCGCTCCCCAAAGATGCTTTTCATAGGTCACTCCAGTTTTTAAATCGTTATTTGCCACTTGTTTTGCTGCAGGTAAAGAGGCCTTGATGACGCCATTCGGATGCGGTGAATGACAGGTCACACACATCACTTTTCCTGCATTACTCAACGGCAAACTAATTCCCAATTTTTTTTCTGACTCGTGCAACTGTTTTAGTTTTTCTTCACTTGGCTTATCCTGATGTTGCAAGGCATTTAAATGTGGGGTTTTCAAATGGCAACCAAAGCAAATAGCTTCTCTTGCTACCCGTAGTTTCAACTCCTCTGGTTTATAAACTTGGTCACGTTTTAACGCTTTCTCGTGACAATAGGTACAATGTTGTTCCTTAATTTTGCCCTGCTCATCCAGCATCACATGGATATTGGGTCTTTCATTTTCCTTCTCTGTATGGCAGCGATAACAAAAATCAGTGAGCGTGGCATACGGGCCACCTTTTAGAAAATTAGTGGCTTTGCGATCCACTTTTTCTACTGGGATTTCATCAATTTTTTCTATACCGTGACAGGTCGCACAAACCAATTCCTGTTTTTCGCCTAACTCCAGCGCTTCCTTTGGATGCATAGTTTTCGCTAAGGGCACCCCGACTACGTGATGTAACTCAGGTAATTTCTGCTTTTTCGGTGTAAGTATTTTCGTGTCTACAGGCTGATTCGCGGTATAGGTCGCAGTAGACTTACCTGAACTCCCTAAGCCTTTAGCTTTCGCTCGAGCTGCCGCTTCGAGCATTTCAGTCACTGAAATGCTATATTCAGAACCTGATTCACTGGCAATAACCACGCCTTGATTATCCTTTGCCCAGGCAGCCAAACTCTGAAGCACGCACCAAATAATTAACACTACGCGACAACACATCAGCGATTTGTCCATCACGCTAACTACGCCCTGCCACGGGCAATTTTCTGCCCCCCCTGAGGGGGAGTTGGTCATCCCAGAGACACCCACGGAGAGATAAAACTATTATCGCTAGTGCACATTGAAACTTGCCCATTAGCGCTTATTCCGATGACAATCATCACAATAAAAACTGTTATGGCAACGCCCGCAATTGGAAGCCATCATTCTGGCTTCAATCCCATGATTTGACTGATAACCCATCGGATGATAATCCGGCCCAGAAGTGTCGCGCTTTAAATGGCAATCTGAACAATACGCCACTTCCAAATGACATGCCCGGCAACCAGCCTCATTGCGTCGCGCAGCTTCACCGTGATGATCGATATAATTAAAATTATGATCATCCGGCCAAATCTTCGTTTTATCTTTATGGCATAACTCACAACGCCAAGGAGCACGCAAATCCGTGACATGGCAATCATGGCAAATTTTTTCTAACGGCTCATTCGCGATCGTGGTAAGTGCCTTTAATTGTTTTTCCTCAACCACCTTATTTTTATTAAAGGTGTGACATAACATACAGCTATCACCTTCCTGCTCCATGGATTGCTTATGAATGTTATGCGGATAATAAATATCCTCGCGTTTGTTGCGCTGCTCCCACCATTTGGTATCTTTCAAACTAATATTTTCTGCCATGATTGCACTACTCAAAGTAGCGAGCAGAAACCAGAATAGCCATTTAGTCATTGCGTTGCTTGGGTTTGAAATTATCGAAATAGTAAGTAACTTGTAAAGCACCTAGGTATTCATTCTGTAGATTACTATTCCAGATATAATTAGCCGTAAAACTCAAGACCACATTGTTTTTAATCATATAATTCCAGCGGCTCTCGACCCCCTTGACCCAATTTTCACCATATAAGGCTTTCTCCTCTCGGCGTAACGCTGCGCTTAACAAAACACTGTTGCGCGAATCAACGAAAAATTCATTTTTTAAATATAAGGCGCTCACCTTGTCTTCGGTCACTTGGATATGATCAAACTCGATTCCAGTTTTAAGATTGCGTAACCATCGAGCACTGATCCCGGCATTAATCCCATAGCCTGCATCTCCACGCGGACGTGTGGTGTAAATCGCCCCAACTGAATATTCCACTGCATCCTGCCATCGCTGATGCAGCGAAACTTTAAACAAATCTTGTTTGCCAAAACCATATTGGCTGTAAAACTGCTCTCTAAACGTTGGATTCGCATAACGATCTGGCCGATAGTATTCATAAACACCCCTTAAGCGCGTGTTTTTATTCACATCCACCTGAGTTTCAAATTGCCCGTCTTCCAGGGTATTGGTGTCCAAACGATAAACACCGAGAAAGCGCGACTCATATTTTTTTGCCCACGGCCAATCGGTCTTACCTTGAAAATTCAAACCAATCGAAAACTTATTACCCGTTGCCGTGCTGCTATTCCGCTGCGCTGTTGGGATATATCTACTCATATCTTGGCCCGCAAAGTATTGGTAACCCACCCGTAAATCCATGTTATCCAAGGAAAAACGTAACCACTCGGAGCGCCAATTTAGCTTACGTAACAGCGTACTTTTAACCCCAAATAAGGCGTCACCCTTCACACTATCAAGATCGTCAAAACGTTGCGGCACACCACCATACAACTCAACACTGGTATTTTTTTGTTGATTTTGCCAGAGGGCACTTGCCCCATTTAAAGTATAAAATCCCAGGCTATCCGCTTGTTCAAACCGTCCCACTTTGAAGGTGGTTTGTAACGCTTGAAAGCCCTTTTGTACGAACAGGCGATAAAAATCTTCCCGATTATTAAATTCGTAATTCCCATGACGTAACAAGATATCCATCCCACTCTGCAAATCTAAATGTTGGTCTTCATATTCTGCCCGACCAATCACTTCAGCAAAATAACTAGCATTATTGGTATACCGATTATCTGTTTGCATTTTTGAAATCACTGCGCCGTGCCAGTTGGCTGCATAGTTTTTAACGCTGAAGAACAACAAAATTATCAAAACAAACCCATGCATAACCACAAATACCAGTCTAGTAAACCAGCACTGGAGATCGTGTGTTACTGCGCAACTTAAATTTCACCCCCATCCTTGGAATAGCTAATTTTCCAATCATTGAACTGTTATTAATGCACTAAACTGTTATATTTTTTGAGTAATGTTGCGTGATCCTCTGGATAGCGTGGATCTTTGGAGATACATTCGACCGGACACACTGAAATACATTGGGACTCTGCAAAATGTCCAACACATTCAGTACATAACTTGGGATCGATTTGATAAGTATTATCCCCTTGGCTAATTGCTTCGTTGGGACACTCTGGAAGACATAAATCACAATTAATACACTCGTCACTAATCAGTAATGACATGCAGCTTTCTCCTCAGTTGATTATTGTTCGTAAAATGGTTTTTTGTTTGCTTGTTTTTGTTTTAATAATGCCCAAGCGGTCAGTGATCCCAAGGCAACCACACAACTACCGCAAGCACTACAACTGCCTTGCTTAGGTACACTGCAATTTGTTGACGTCAATAGGTGTCCCACCGCTATTCCGGCACCCGCCACCCACGGTAAAGCAAGCTGTACCCAATGGGGGTATTTAGCACTTTTAGCCAGTTTAAAATTAGTTTCTGGATACGGCATGAGCGCATCATGTCGACGAACATTTTTCACAACAACCTCCTAAATGTAAAAAAATGAGGGGTAATCAACCGCCCCTCACCCGACCTCCTTGCTCCAAGTATCCTTACATTTCCTAATTTAGATCTCCAACAGTTCGAGAATGAACCCGAGTACTCAATCAACTTGTCTTGTCGAGTATTTACAAGTACTCCGTTCGTCCTGAGTTTGTCGAAGGACTTGTGGTTCATGGTTCGACGAGCTCACCACGAATGGTTTCTCGTTGTTACGCGCGCCATAATCAAATAGACTGAGTACTAGTAACATAGCAAATAGAATGCCAGACTATAAAATTCGTACTTAAAACTCTGATTTTAAATATTTTAGACTCCAGCTATTCTCTGCAATTAAGTCAATGCGCCAATCAATCTGGGGAAAAATATGTCTTTTCACCTACTCCTGCGTGATTTAACTTATTTGAGCCGACCGCCTAAAAATTGAGTTATCTAGAAGGTCACTTATACACTGGGGCAGTATGCATTTAAACTAAGGCCTTTTAGCCCTTATTCCACCTAATCCCCCGATTAAACCAACCAGACTGGTCGCTATAAACCTGTTTGAGGTGCACCGCCATGTGTATGACACTGACGACAGTCGGTGCCCACCTGATGTACCCCCGAGATACCATTGCCAGTATTTTTCCCACCTTGCTCTATCAAAGTTTTCATACTGTGACAGGTCACACATAGCTGCGAATAGTCACCTTGCGGGGTATCGATTAGAAACGGAATATTGCGCAAGAAATCAGGAAACTGGAATACGCCTTTTGCGGTGCTATCGATAATCAATTTATCGTTATGCGTCCCATGCATACTGTGGCAATCGACACACTCAACCAAAGAGCCGTATTTATACACATCGTCGCGTAACCCCGCATAGGTACGATCTCCCGTGCCTCTTCGTTTCCCGTGAACATCGACGAAATTCCAATTATTTTCCATCGCCACCAATGGATGACGGGAGCTAAAATTAGGGGTAGTGGCACCCGTAATGGGGGCAATAGGTTGTTGATGATCCAGATTATGGCAACTTACACAAAATTCCGAGCTATTGTTATAGTCGAAGAAGACACCCGCTTTATTCGGAAAGTGGGTTAAATCAGTATTCAACTCAAATTGCCCATCCATGTCAGAAGACGCATGACAATTAATACACATTGCATCACTCAACGGCTGTTCATTACTCGCGATAAAATTATGATTTTTGGCTGCCTTTAAATCCGGCTTGCTAGGCATGTCCGAGGGGTTATGACAAATGGTGCATTTACGCGTGGCATTAACATCAAATAGTCCTGCAGCCGTCGGGTGCGTGGTAATATTCACCCCCGCATTAGTGCCATTTGTACCATGGCAGCCCATACACGATACATAACCTTTGCTGCGAACAATATCGCGAATATTTGGTGCATTACGGTGAATTTGACTCACCGCATGACAGGCATCGCACTGCCCAATACCCCAAGCACTACCATTACCCTCTTTACCATGAGTTGCTGTGAGGAGTAACTGCCCTTTAAGTAAAGAGACATCTCTCGTTTTAACTTGTAAATCCTCAGCGCCTTTGCCATGCGCATGACATTCCCGACAGTTATTTCCAGGACCCGTTAAATGCACACCCGACAAACCATTCCCAGTGTTAACCATCCCCATCCCCACGGGCTGATTCATCACATGACAAAAAACACATAACTGCGAGTCATCCCCATCTTTTACGGTCACCGGAAAACGCGCCTGTCTCGCTTGGTTATCTAATTTAAATACTCCAGTAGCGGAGTTACCGATAATCAAAGCATCATTATGTGTTCCGTGCATGGCATGACAATCCGTACATTCAACACTGCTCTGATAATTGTAACCAGCGCGCAATCCCGTATAAGTGCCGCTGCCATTGCCCGGTCTCTGTCCGTGCACATCAATATGCTGAAAATAATCTTCCGCTGCACTGAGCACATTTCTCGAATCGGGATTTTTAATTTTGAATTCAGCTGGCTGATGATCTCGATTATGGCAACGTAAGCAAAACTCCGTCTGACCTGACAATGCGGATTTGACACCCTCTTTATCAGGAATCTTAGTTAAATCCACCGCATGAGAAAACTGACCATTCATATCTGAGGCCTCATGACAGGCGACACAATCGTTATCCTGTAAATCGTGTAAGCCATTGGCATCAAAGTCATGTTTTTTCGCGCCCACCACTTCCGGCGAGCGCGGCAAATCGTTAGGGTTATGGCATATCGCACAAGGTCTGGGGGCATCAGTCCCATTGCTACCGTGACAGCCCGTGCAAGCGACGTAACCCTTTTGCTCAGCGATATTTTTAATATTCGGTGCGTCTTTATGAATCAAACTGATGGAATGACAATTGTCACATTGCTTAATTCCCCAAGCAGTGCCATTGCCATTTTTACCATGAGTAGGCGTTAAGATTAAATTTCCGCTTTGCCGATTATTAGTTGGATTATTCACTTCCAAAGCTTTTTCATTTTTCCCATGTGCATGGCATTCACGACAATTACTGCCAGCACCAGTTAAATGCACCCCCGCCAGACCATTTCCGGTATCCTTACCTGCCTGCCCAAGGGGGGTTTTCATCACATGACACAGTACGCATAACTGCGAGTCATCATCCTTGCTCACGCTCACTTTATGCTTAGCATTACGCAAGGCGTTATCTAACTTAAAGACTCCCGCTGAAGAATCACCGATAATTAATTTCTCATTATGGGTACTATGCATCGCATGACAGTCGGTACATTCCACCGTACTCTGATAACTGTAGCCAGCGCGCAAACCAGCGTAGGTAGTCACTCCTGATCCATTGCGCACCCCATGCACATCCGTGTTGAGAAAATCGTATTCAGAAGCGCTCAGCGCATTATTCGGATCAGGATTTTTAATACGAAATGCTGCTTGTTGGTGATTTTGGTTATGACAGCGTAAACAAAAATCAGTTTGCTGCGTATAGGGAGCTAATCCTCCCGCTTGATCCGGGAATTTAGTTAAATCCACTGCAGCTTCAAAATTTCCATCCATATCTGCTGCAATATGGCACGCTAAACAATCTTTATCCTTTAACGGCGCATCGGTATTGGTATCGAAATTATGATTTTTAATCTCAGCAAGCACCGGAGCTTGCGGCAAATCTTTGGCGTTGTGGCAGATGACACATTCGCGAATATTGGATTCAACCCCATTATCGCCATGACAGCCAGCACAAGTAGCATAGCCCTTAGCCTTGACAATATCGCGAATTTTAGGAGCTTCTTTATGGATTTTGTTGATGACATGACAGCTATTGCACTGCGCTACTCCCCAGGCAGAACCATCACCCCCATGTTTGGGGGTTAACAATATTGTATTATTGTTCAATGATACGTCTAATGTTTGCACGGCATACGCACTGGATTGCGTACTCAGCATGCAGCACATCAAAATAAAGCTACTTAAATTGAGCGTAACAAAGCTTAATCGTGCGCGTAGACACTTAAACTGCATTAATCAACATCCTGACTATAACCGACTAAAAACCATTACTAAGCATGGTTTATGCCAATTAAAATGATGCCACGTTTGCAACAACGCTAATTGATTAATTAAAAAACTCTTACCCCTAAAATTCGATACCGAGTGTAGGCTCATAAACAGGGTAGAACTGATAAATAAAGTTAAAGACAATCTCAAATGGCGATCCATTGTTTGCTAAAAACTCTAGTATGCAAACTATGACGCCAAGCAGATTAATATAAATTAAGCCATTTCACCTACCAGTATGGCAAATCACTTATTTCCCAAATTTAACCATAACACCACTGTTTTAAACAGCAACTGCTGCTTCATAGCGCGCGGCAACATTTTCCCAATTTAAAATCTTGGGGATATTCGCAATATAGTCAGCGCGACGATTTTGATAATTTAAATAATACGCATGCTCCCAGACATCTATCACCAACAAAGGAATAATTCCCCAGACACTCAGCTTTTGATGGTTTTCGCATTGCAACACCAGCAACTTACCTGTAGCAGGTAAATACCCCAGAACTCCCCAGCCAGACGCCTCAACTGCCAGCGTAGCGGACCCCATTTGCGCCTTAAGATTATTCAGCGAACCAAAATCCCGATTAATTGCCGTCAACAAAGCACCACTCGGCTCCACACTTTTAGGCGTTAAATTAGTCCAATAAATGCTATGTAAAATATGTCCAGATAAATTAAACGCTAATTCTTTTTCATAATGCTTGATCAACGCATAATCACCTGTTTCACGCGCCTTGACCAAGCCTTCTTCCGCCTTATTGGCGTTAGTAACGTATCCTTTGTGATGCGCCGTATAATGCAGCTCCACGGTTTTGGCATCAATCACGGGCTCTAATGCATTGTAAGCAAAAGCCAAAGGGGCTTGAGCATATTTGCCACTCGCATCCGTTAGCTTATCCAGATAAGCCACACTTCTTGGCATTATCTGAGCTTCTGCCATTCTTGAACCTAATCCTAGCGTACCCGCCACGATGACTGTATCTTGTAAAAATTTTCTACGCGTATTCATATGCAAATCCATTGAATTTAAAATTCCTCTATCAAAACCGAGGGCGCGATACTGCACCCTCAGATGATAGAAAAGATATTTAACTGACGTTACGCAGTAACGTGTTTAAATCCCGTTTACCGCGTCGAGCACCGCAGTATTTATCGGGAATAGCCCAACGGGGTGCGGCATGGATGCCGCACGGTGGCAAAGGGGCAGGACGCTCCTTTTGCCACCCCCCGATAAATACGAGGAGCGCAAGACATCAGCGGTAACCGGGCCGCCTTTTCTTTGAATCCTTTCTTTTGGCGGAGCAAAAGAAAGGATTTCGCCGTCGGGTGCGAGAACCCGATTAGAAAAACATCGCGCTAGCGACTCAGCATGATTATTTCTATGCTGATGAAACGACCCGCGTAACATCAGATATTTAATTATTTTTTAGACCTGTTTGAAGCTAAGGAAAAAAATAGTTATCTGAAGCAAGACTGGGCTTGTTTGAGCAGTCTTAAGCATTTGGATGTAAACATGCTTAATTAACACCCAATGCCCAATTGAAAATATTAAATTTTAATGCTTAAAATTATTTTGCAGGACCTGATCCGGTTTTAATTTCGGCACGATATCCATGATTACCAGTATAACAAGCGGCATTAGTAGCTACGCAGCCATTGGGCTCGTAACCGTTTGCACCCCCAATATTAATCGTATATTTACCTTTGGTTAATTGCGCTGAATAGGTAATTTCGGACTGGCCTTTATCAGAGTATGCCAGCCCAAGATGCACAAGTTCATTCATCCAGCTCGTTTTACCAATCGGACTAAAGCTACCCGTTTCGACCCCAGATTCCTCCCAATTTCGCCATAGCACTATCACAGGATTAAGCGCATTACCCGCTTCTTTCAATACCATTGCACCCGTAGCTTTATCTACAGAAGCGTCGGTCACGCCCTGTTGTCTAGCCACAGTGATAGTAACGTTAGCATCTTCGGTTAAATCTAAGGCGACATAATCTGACGTGTGCTGCCAACCAAACTCTGGCGCGGTAAAAGTGGGTTCATATGAACTTTTAGCTCCCACAGAACCCGTGAACGCAGCTATATCATTATTGCCGATCTTAACTGTCCATTCGTAACCAATACCGCCTGTTGCAGCTTTTGCAGCAACCGCAGGTTTGGCTTCAACCGCGGGTTTAGCAGGCACAGCAGGGGTTGTTGCCGTTGCAGGGATCGCTGGAGTTGCGGGTGAAGCTTCTACAGCAGGGCTGGCTTTAACAGCTGCGGTATTGGGTAACGGATCAGACCACGACACTTCACTTGCTTGTAATGGTCCTGCCAACAATAAACTGCTAACACTTAGCGATAACGCAATTTTATTTATCTGCATATATTAAATTTCCAAGAAGATTAGATTCATCAAGTATTGCTTCAGCCCAGAAAGCAAGTTGCACCTGGACTTCATGTTTCTGCGACACCGCCAAATGAATTAACGCGCATTGTCTATATAAAAGCAAGATATGGGCCAAAAAAACCACAGATATCCTTCTAGCCTTCGAAATAAAATTATCTATTATTAATCAGCTAGATAACCATAAAAAACTTAAGCATTCTGCCAAAAAAAATTACACTTATATCCATCAACACCTAGAGAAAACTCAAAAGATAGGTTATTTCACCTATTAAATGAGGTGTAACCCGCTCAAAAGCCTAAAGCTGCCAATTCTCAGCATCGTTAACCTATCGAGTGACGGTAGTTGCGGTTTGCGCAATGGGATACGATTTTTGCTTAGAAACATTAAACATTTGTTGAAAGTTGCTTACTTCAGGTGCCGTATTCAAAAACATATCTTGTGCAAACGCATAACCTAATGTCTGATAAATCAACTCCGCAGTAATGCTGTATTGGCTATCCGTAAAACCTGAAAGTTTAAAATGCAGATCATCTCCACCACCGACAAAATCTGCATCATTATATGCTTCGCCCACTACCTGAATGTCGGCAGAAGCTTTGACTTTATCAAAACCCAGCGGTAGTAAGCGATTATCTTTACGGTATTGTTTAGCGCGTAATAAGGTGTAGGTAATATTCCCTTGATAATCTGCCATCACATCTTCATATACTTGCACTTGATCTCTGCTGGTGATCCAATCGTAATGCGGCTCGGCTTTGGTGTTATCCAAATCCGCATCCAAGGCCTGCACACTGCCATCATGGTTAACTTTGCCAGATTCAAAAACGATTGCTTGCTTTTGATCCCTAATCACCACATGCACAATAACGCGACGCGACGGATAGGAAGAGGGGAATTTATGCCCAGTATTGCTGCGGATTTTGAGCGTAAATTGTAATTCCTGCGCGCTCATAGTTGGCTTAACAATGCTAATCGTTGCCGCACCACGCATAAGCTCGTCGGTTTCTGTTAAAGCTACGGAAAAATCTTTGGCATTCACACCCAGCGGTTCACTGTAGTCCTGCAACATGGTCAACATCAACTTATTGCCCCCCACAATGCGATGTTGCGCAAAATCATCGCGTTTAGTGGTTAAAGCAGGCACTTGGGAAGCAATAATTACCCCGTTGGCACGCGGCATATGACATTGTTGACAGCTTTTGCTTTGGGCAAAATCACTATGTAACCACTCGCTATAGGCCATTTGCTCAGGAAATTCGCTTTTTTTATCAGAGCTTAACACCTTGCCCGTTTCATCCGTGTACGGGGTTTTTAAATCATGACAGCTCGCACAAAGCTCTGACGCTTTGATATGTGCACTAAAGGTCGGTGTGTATTTAACAAACTGCTGCATAGGCCTAGTTAAGACGTTTTCAAATGGCCCATAAATTTTGCGATCAATCTCTTTGGTAAAACTTTCAATTTCATAATTTCCTGACGTACCCGCCAAGGTTCCAAGCGTGGAGTTGCTGTTAATCTGATGACAGAGAGTACAGCTGACGCCTTCTTGAGCTAAGGAAAATAAGGCGTGCTTTGGATTCAATATGCCTTCATCAAATATGTCATAGAAGATATTTTGTTTTTTGGCTTCCACATTGGCCATCGGCGCATGACAACGCGTGCAGCGTTCATTGATTATTCCAGCTTGACTCGGGGTTCTTTGCAACTCAGTTCTAACCTGTGCCTTCCAAAATGGATCACGGGCTGAATTGGCCATCATTGTCGGCTGCCAATCGGTAATGATTGAAACATCTTTGCCAGCATTATCTTTAAGGCCGTTATGACACCCTTGGCAGTTCCCCGAGCCAGAAAAATGGGGTGAAGTGACTTCGCTACGCGCCACGGGTGTGACTAATGCGGGATTAAGTTGCCGCAGTTTAAACGTTTTATCCGCTTGCCCGACAATATCTGCTTGGTAATATTCACCATTCGCCCTGAGTTGCGATAAATGAAAACTCAAATCCGCATAAACGGGCACAACTCTCCCCGCCTCTGGTTCTTCCGTATTAGGTATAACGCTTTGCAATATCAGCGTATCGGGCGGAATAAACTTAAGCTCCGCTCGGTAAGATTGACCTTGATAGGCCACGAAAGGTATGGTTAAGGTATTATTTGCCACTGAAAAAAGCGCATCAGGTAATGCCCAAGCATGTGTTTGATATAGAAAACTGACGAACCACCAAAATAACAATGATGAGATCTTAAAAGATCTAGTGACTTGCTGGAATAATGAAATTGACTGCGTAGTCATTGAAAGTGCTCTCGAATTTGGCTAGCAACTAAGACAGGACGGCCGTTTGCGCGTTGATAAATCATCCATTTTTAATGACGGAATTCACTGAAGGCTTGTGATGCATGGCTCAACAAACATTTCGAACGGTTTTTAGCGCAATACGTCCACGTTTAGGTACTAGTAGTTAGTCAATGTTAATTTGTCTATTAGGTGTCGCTATCGCGACGCTGTTTTAATCGGGTTCTCGCACCCGAACGCGAAATACTTTCTTTTGCTCCGCCTCGGCAACTGCTCCCGGCGTTGCTCTACCTCCTGCATCCATGCAGTCGAAAAGAAAGTATTCAAAGAAAAGGCGGCCCAGTTACCGCTAATGTCTTGCGCTCCTCGTAGTTATCGGGGGGTGACAAAAGGGGCCTCCTGCCCCTTTGCCACCGATACGCAGACGAACGGTGTCGCCATCGATGACTTCCTCCACCACGCCAGACGTGATGTGTTTGCCGTGAGCCGTTGGCGACGGTGTGGTCTGGGCCGGCTCCGACGTGCCGCATCC
>SXIZ01000154.1 GCA_005779525.1 Methylococcaceae bacterium | reverse complement strand
ACCGCATGGATCACTTTGGCACTCACGGCACTGGCAGGTAAAGTGAACGGCACCGCCGCCCCCTCTTTTTCTAAGCGCTCCAGCATTCTGGCATACGTGGCTTTATGCGCACTATTGTTTAAATCAATATTTGCTTTGAACAAGGCTAATGAGTTTTTACGAAAATCGCTCAGAATCGGCCCTGGCTCAATAAGCGAAACCATAATGCCTGTGCCATATAACTCCAAGCGCAAGGTATCTGCCAGCCCTTCCAACGCAAATTTACTAGCATTGTAGGCGCCACGATACACCAAGGCGACCAAGCCCAAGACCGAACTGTTATAAATAATTCTGCCCTGGCCTTGTTGGCGCATCACTGGCAAGACTAAATTCGTCAGTTCATGGGTACCGAAGAAATTGGTTTCAAATTGCATACGCAAAACATCACGGGTCAAATCTTCCACCGCTCCCGGCTGACCAAAAGCCCCATTATTAAATAACACATCCAATTTGCCGTCGGTGAGTTGCAACACCGCTTTGACAGCAGTTTGAATACTGGTACTGTCACTAAGATCCAATTGCACCGCTTCAAAACCTTCAGCCTTTAAGCGTTCAACATCTGCCAACGCCCGTGCTGAAGCAATTACTCTATGCCCGCGTTGCTTTAAATCGTGTGCGGTCACATAACCAATGCCCGTAGAACACCCGGTAATCAAAATAGTTTTAGCAGAACTCGTCATAACTCCTCTTTCAACAATTGATGCACAAAAATTACGGATCCATTTATTCAATGTGGTCAAGCAACATAAGCCAGCACTATACCAATACCCGCTCGATACCCCCTTGATTAACCCGCTGTACATAATCGCTCATCCAATTTTCTCCGAGTACGTGTTTAGCGATTTCAACCACAATGTAATCGACTTCCAAATGCTCAACTTCATCTTGGTAGCGTTGCAATCCTTGCATACACGACGGGCAAGAGGTCAACATTCTCACAGGATTGGTATTGCCATCAGCGCGTAACTTCTCGGTATCTTGTTGCAATTCTTGGGACTTACGAAAACGAATCTGGGTAGAAATATCTGGGCGCGCGACCGCTAAAGTGCCCGCTTCTCCACAACAGCGTTCAGACTTCGCAACCGGGGACCCGATCAACTCATTCACCACTTTCATCGCTTCTTTTTGCTTAAACGGCGTATGGCACGGATCATGATAAATATAATTAACGCCTTGCACGCCGTCTAAATGCACGCCTTTTTCTAACAGATATTCATGAATATCCATCAAGCGACAGCCGGGAAAAATTTTCTCAAACTCATAACTTTCCAGCTGATCTAAACACGTCCCACAACTGACGATAACCGTCTTAATATCTAAATAGTTTAAGGTATTGGCCACCCGATGGAATAACACCCGGTTATCGGTGGTAATTTTCTGTGCTTTGTCCTCTTGCCCACCAGCGCGCTGTGGATAGCCACAGCATAAATAGCCTGGGGGCAAAACCGTCTGCACACCAATTTCATAGAGCATGGCTTGCGTTGCCAAGCCGACTTGCGAAAACAAACGCTCAGACCCGCAACCCGGAAAATAAAACACCGCTTCCGCATCTGTCTTAGCTTTTTGATGATCACGAATAATCGGCACAACATCACCATCTTCGATGTCGAGTAACGCCCTGGCAGTTTTACTGGGGAGCTTACCCGGCATTTTTTTATTCATAAAATGAATCACCTGTTCGCGTACAGGTGGTGCACCGACTGACGATGGCGGCTGCGCGGTTTGCGCTTTCGCCCACGGCGTCAATAAGACATTGCCAATACGCTGGGCTTTATATCCCCACTCCATCATGCCCATACGCATAGCTTTAATGGTACCAGGATGCGAGGTACTTAAAAATGTCAACGCGGCGGTTTTGATGGGATTAAAACTTTGTTTACCCATTTTGCGTAATAAATTACGCATATTCATCGACACTTCGCCAAAGTCTATATCCACGGGACAGGGATTAAAACATTTATGACATACCGTGCAATGCTCGGAGACATCCTCAAACTCTTTCCAATGGGTAATCGAGATCCCACGTCGCGTTTGTTCTTCGTACAAAAAGGCTTCGATTAATAACGAGGTTGCGAGAATTTTATTTCTGGGGGAATACAATAAATTCGCCTGCGGCACATGCGTATTGCACACAGGTTTACATTTACCACAACGTAAACAATCTTTCACCGAATCGGAAATTGCGCC
Source organism: Methylococcaceae bacterium (assembly GCA_005779525.1). Classification (GTDB taxonomy): domain Bacteria; phylum Pseudomonadota; class Gammaproteobacteria; order Methylococcales; family Methylomonadaceae; genus SXIZ01. The sequence continues at coordinate 2,935 of SXIZ01000154.1, read as the reverse complement.
AATATCGCTTTGTTGCATAATTAACGATTCAAAGCCCATCAAACTGAACGACGTGGTGTACGCCGCATTCAAATTACCGCCGGGCATTAATTTATCTTTATTAAAGCGACCTTCAGGGTCTACCCGTTGTTTATAGGCATGAAAATCCGCTAATTCTTCGGCGGTTAAAAACTCATATTTAGTAATCCCGATACCGTGTTCACCGGAAATGGCCCCGCCTAAAGCCCGCGCCAAGGCCATAATGCGCTCAACGGCGGCATTCGCTTCCTGTAACATTTCGTAATGATCGGAGTTCACGGGTAAATTGGTATGCACATTGCCGTCACCCGCGTGCATATGCAATGCCACAAAGACCCGTCCACGTAAAATTTCTTTATGGGTGGCCTCAATGCGTTCCACCACCGGGCGAAAATTATCCCCTTCAAAAATCGCTTGTAATTTCGGTAACAGCTCCTGTTTCCAAGAGACACGCACCGAATAATCCTGGATTCTATGAAACAGCGTCGGTTCTGCCGCGCGATTAGTTAACGCTGCAGCCTGAATACCGTGAGTAACAAACTCTGCTTCTGCCTCGGCTAACGGTAAATCCAAATGCGTATAAATCCATTGCCAACGCGCCTGGACTTTCGCGACCGCCTGACGCGCCAGCGATAATCTATCGCCCATTAACTCGACTTTATCCACACTCTCTTCATAAGCACGCAGCGGCAAAGCACTTTGCAATAATTCGTCTAGGGCTGCGCACAAACGCAATTTGTTGCGCAGGGATAACTCAATATTAATGCGCTCAATGCCATCGCAATAATCGCCAATCCGTGGCAAAGGAATCACCACATCCTCATTGATTTTAAAGGCATTGGTATGGCGCGCAATCGCCGCAGTCCGTGCTCTATCCAGCCAAAACTTTTTGCGGGTTTCAGGCGTGACCGCAATAAAGCCTTCACCGCCACGCTGATTGCACAGACGCACAACTTCCGAGGCGGCTAATGCCACTTGCTTTTCATCATCTCCGACAATATCGCCGACTAATAACATTTTGGGTTTGCCATGACGTTTGGCTTTAGTCGCATAGCCCACCGCTTTAATATAGCGCTCGTCCAAATGTTCCAAGCCCGCCAACATCACTCTAGATTCCCCCGTTTTAGGTAAACTGGCGAGATAATCACGAATTTCCACTATCGAAGGCACCGCTTCGCGGACTTGGCCAAAAAACTCCAGACAAAAAGTGCGCGTATGCGGCGGCATCGTATGCAACAGCCAGCGTGCCGAGGTAATAATGCCATCGCAACCTTCTTTTTGAATCCCCGGCAAACCACCGAGGAATTTATCCGTCACATCTTTACCTAACCCGGTTTTGCGGAAAAAACTGCCGGGAATCAGCAAGGTTTCTTCGGACAGTAATTGCTTACCTGTGATATCAAAACGCTTGAGTAAAAAACTGGCTTCGGCTTGCTCATGGATTTTACCCAGATTGTGATTTTGGCGCTCGACCTCCAACCAATTGCCATCCGGGGTCACCATACGCCAGGACACCAGATTATCCAGAGCCGTCCCCCACAGCACGGCTTTTTTACCGCCCGCATTCATCGCAATATTGCCGCCAATACAAGAAGCATCGGCAGACGTCGGATCACATGCAAACACCAAATCCGCCTGCTCGGCTTTTTCCATCACCCGCCGCGTCACCAAGCCAGCGCCCGTAAAAATCGTGGCACAGGGTTCCGCTACGCCAGGTAAGCGGGTATCGAGCTGCACCGGGCCCATCGCTAATAACTTTTCAGTATTGATCACCGCAGAAAAAGGCGTTAAGGGCACGGCGCCTCCGGTATATCCAGTACCACCCCCACGCGGAATAATAGTTAAGCCTAATTCGATACAACCACGCACCAAATGCCCAATTTCCTCTTCACTGGTGGGATATAACACCACAAACGGATATTCCACCCGCCAGTCGGTGGCATCGGTCACATGGCTCACTCGCGCAAAACCATCAAAACAAATATTATCTTTACGCGTATATTGCGATAACAGCTTCAGCACACTGCGACGCATCTGCCGGGTATATTCAAATTGAGCGGCAAACTCATCCACCGCCTGCGTTGCGGCAGCCACTAACTGCGCAACCCGCCCTGCCCGTTCGGCATGCTCGTTTTCCAAATCCGCCTGCCGCACCTCTAATTGGCGCAGGCGATGGCGTAACGCGTCTAATAACGCATTGCGCCGTTTTTGATTGGCTAATAAATCATCTTCTAAATACGGATTGCGTTGCACCGCCCAAATATCGCCCAACACCTCATACAACATGCGCGCCGAGCGCCCAGTCACCTGCTCGCTACGCAACTTATCCAACACCCACCACATCTCTTCACCCAATAAACGGATGACAATTTCCCGATCGGAAAAAGAGGTGTAGTTATAAGGAATTTCCCGTAGACGCACGGGAGTATTGACTTCAGGTGATACAGTGCTTAAATCATTCACGGTTTGTGGCATCTCAAGAGTTCTAGTTCGCTTGATTCTAGCATGTGCAAGACTATTAAAAAATGCGAATTACAAATCAGCGGCGCAATATTAATCGCGCAACCACAAACTGCGACTCAACAGTCAGTGCTAGCGTAAGCAGCGATACCGCTTGCCAAGTTGCAAACACCTCGGTCTATGCTAGCTGTCAACCAGTATTTCCCAGTCCTGCCTGAAAAAAGCATGCATCGACGAAGCGTCAAAGAAGGCGTTCCCATACAAAGCGTGGTAACGATGAGGAAAAAAAGCGCAAAACATGTGAAATAGTTCACAGACTTTTGTATTTTAGCTTGATAACATACTTTCAAATTAGCTAAGCCTAACGGTGGGCAAAAAAGCCTGTGCACCCTAGCCGACTGTAATGTTTTAAGTGGACTTTATCCCTGACTTGATCCAGCAACTTAGGGGATTGGTT
>SXIZ01000017.1 GCA_005779525.1 Methylococcaceae bacterium | reverse complement strand
GGCGGCCTCCAAGGCTTTATCAATCTGTTGTTTTTGCTCCAGAGCCTGCATCAATCGCGGTTTGGCAGCTTCAGTGTAAATTTCAGGATCGCTCAAAGTTTGCTCCAGTTGCTGCTGTTGTTGATGATATTTATCCACCAACTGCTCAGCTTTTTTGACGGCATCCAAGTGGGGTTTCAAGCGTTGCCGCCGTTCGGCATCCGCCTTGCGTTGATCTTTTCGCGAAACCACTGCTTCGCCGTCAGCGACGGATTCCAAGGCATTCGAACTATTGCGTTGCTCAGCCAACCAACTGCGATAATCATCCAAATCCCCATCAAACGGCACCGCACGACCATCGCCCACTAGCAATAATTGATCGGTGACGGTACGCAATAAATGTCTATCATGCGACACCACCACCAACGCCCCCTGAAACTCTTGCAAGGCCACGTTTAACGCATGACGCATGTCTAAATCTAAGTGATTGGTCGGCTCGTCGAGTAACAGTAAATTAGGGTTTTGATACACCAACATCGCCAATACTAGTCGAGCTTTTTCACCGCCAGAAAACGGACGTACTACTTCTTTGACTTTATCGCCCTGAAAATCAAAGCCCCCTAAGAAATTACGCAAATCCTTTTCGGTCGCTTGCGGATCGAGTTTTTGCAAATGCCATAACGGGGATTCATCTAAGCGTAATTGTTCTAATTGGTGCTGTGCAAAATAGCCAATTTTTAGTGCTTCTGCTGGAATCAGTTTACCCGATAATGGCGCCATGTCACCTGCCAGCACTTTAATTAAACTCGATTTTCCCGCACCGTTATGCCCAAGCAAGCCAATGCGGTCCCCCGCGGCAATAGTCAAATTGGCTTGTCGGATCACGATTTTATCGCCGTAACCAATATCGGCATCACTCAAGACCATCAGGGGACTAGGCATTCTGCCCGGCGGCGGAAAGGCAAAATCAAACGGGGAATCTACATGCGCCAGGGCAATTAATTCCATGCGTTCTAAGGATTTAATCCGGCTTTGTGCTTGACGGGCTTTGGTGGCTTGCGCTTTAAAGCGATTGATAAAGCTTTGAATATGCGCAATTTCGCGTTGTTGTTTTTCAAAGGCCGCTTGTTGCTGTGCCAGTTTTTCAGCACGCATACGTTCAAACGCCGAATAGTTACCGGTATAACTCTCCGCTTTCCCCTGCTCGATATGCACGATATGCGTGGTGATATTATCTAGAAAATCCCGGTCATGCGAGATCAGCAATAAAGTGCCTGGATATTTGCATAACCAATCTTGTAACCAGATTACCGCATCCAAATCCAAGTGGTTGGTCGGCTCGTCCAGCAATAACACATCAGAACGACACATTAACGCCTGCGCTAAATTTAAACGCATACGCCAACCGCCGGAAAAGGAATTCACGGGCAATTGTTCTTGCTGCTGACTAAAGCCTAAGCCATTCATCAAGCGCGCTGCTCTGGCTTCTGCGGTATAGCCACCGATGATTTCTAAAGCGACATGCAGTTCGCCCTGTTTAAGGCCATCGTGTTGCTGTTCAGCGAGGGCCAATTGCTGTTGCAAAGTTCGCAGTTCCGCATCACCATCTATGACATAGGCCAGCGCACTACACTCTACGGCCGGAGTTTCTTGAGCTACATGCGCGATTGCCAGATTGGGTGGCATGCTGAATTCGCCTTCATCCGCATGCAGTTGCTCGCGGATCATGGCAAACAAGCTGGATTTACCCGCACCATTCGCCCCGGTCACCCCGACTTTCTGACCTTTATGAATAATAAACGAGGCTTCGGAAAACAATACCCGCACGCCGCGACGGAGCGCTATATTTTTAAAATTCAGCATAATGACAACAATAACCGTTTAAGCTGCATTGGCAATCATCTTTTCCGCCTGTGCGCCAAACTCTTCGATATTCCCGCTTTTAATCGTGTCTTTGGGGATCACTAAAGCTGAGTGTAAATCCAAAAAAATAAACACATGATCTTTCACCCATTCCACGCGCACCACATCACTCCAAGGGGTTTTATTTTTGCCAGAAGGCGAAACCTGAATCAGATTGTCTTTATCGATACTTAAACGATAGATCCCAAACATGGAGTGTTTTTCTTTGTCAGTGTAATTACTCAAAATTTGACGCCGCAAATCTAGCAACATTAGACGCGGCGATAACATCGCCCATAAAATGGCAATCACGCCGATATACGCTGCCGAAGCCTTGCTACCATAATAAAAATAGTAATAAGCACCGATCAACATCATAATGCCCGGTACGATCAGGCGATTTTTACGCATATTGTTCTGTACATCTTCAGTACGCACCAATTGGCGCTCGTTAAAGTGAATCAAGTCTTGTTCACGGAATTCGTATTCAATTTCAAACATGGTTGTTTTTATGGTTATTTATAAATGAAAAGTGACGCTCTGTGGCTAACTAGTTTACCTCGGGTATAGCGCTTTTGGAGAAAAATCTCGCCGCTGATGAGTACAGCAATATGTTTAGGCAATCTGCTGTTTAAATTTACGCTGTTCGAATAACGCCACCACTAAAACATACAGTGCTAACAATTCCATGGCTAAGACATGCGGCGGCCACACTAGATATTGCGGTAACAAGCGTTGTGCAAAAAATAACCCGATACCCAGAACAATATAGCCTACTATCCGCAGCACATCATACGCGACTGGATAAAAAATCCTACCTAAGCCATACGATACTAAGGCCATCATCAGATAACATGCCAAAGTCGCCCAGGCTGACCCCAGATAACCATAACGTGGAATCCAATAAATATTGAGTATGATCGTTAACCCTGCACCCAGCAATGATACCGTAGCTCCGGTGAGCGTGCGATCCGTCAGTTTGTACCAAATTGACAAATTGACATAAATCCCCAATGCTAGATTCGCCAGCAATAAGATGGGCACAACCGCGATCCCCTCCCGAAATTCTGCACCCACAAAATACTGAAAAAAATCCAAAAACAAGGTAATGACTAAAAAGATAAACACACAAAAAATCACGAAATAATTCAAAATCACCGCATAGATCGGGCGCGCATCATTTTTATCGGCGTAGGCAAAAAAGAAGGGTTCGGCGGCAAAGCGAAACGCCTGAATAAACAAGGACATCATGAT
>SXIZ01000153.1 GCA_005779525.1 Methylococcaceae bacterium | reverse complement strand
GGCGACCGGATCGAGTTAATGCATGAAGGATCGCTATTCTCATTACCCAGTAAAATTTCCACAGGGATTGATGTCGCGTATAACAAGCAAACTCGCTTCCCCAGCAATGAGTCCGGTATCGTCAGTACCGTCAATCCTTATAATTTTACCGTCGGAACCTACAGTAGCAATCCTGCCGCCACCGGGCCGATTGCAAGTGCCTTTAATGAATTAGTAACCGTAGCAGGATATGCCGAAAACAGACTAACCCTGCTCCCCGATTTAAATTTAGTCACAGGTGTCCGCGTGGATGATATTACCTTGGATCAAACCAATCTACGCACCCCGACCCCACCTTCGGTCACCAACCCATTCGGATCACCTGCCGCATTTACCCGAAACTGGCAAGCAGTGACTTGGCGGGCAGCATTAATGTATGACATCACCAAAACTTTTAATGTTTACGCACAATACAGTACTGCAGCAGACCCACCCTCCGGTATTTTGACCACAGCGAATCTAGGAAACTTGAGAAATTTTGATTTAACCACCGGTAGACAAGCGGAAGTGGGGACTAAATTTGACTTTTGGGAAGATAAAGGTTCGGCGACCTTGGCTGGGTATTATATCGAACGCAAAAATCTATCTACCCAAGACCCACAAAATTCACAACTGACGATCCCAGTGGGCGCTCAATCCTCCGCAGGCCTGGAAGCCAATATGGGCATACGTTTTACCCCTGAATGGAGTGTACAAGGCAGTATGGCCTATGTCGATGCTAGCTACGATGATTTTAATGAAGCCGTTGGCTCTGCGAGTATTTCACGCGCTGGTAATCGCCCCACTAATGTTGCGAAATGGGTTGCCAATGGTTGGTTGACCTGGGATTTTGTTAAAGATTGGCAATGGAATTTTGGAGCACGTTATGTTGGCGATCGCTATGGCGATAATGCTAACCTGATGATTATCCCAGAATTTGCGGTTTTCGACACCCAAATGACTTGGCATGTGCACCCCAAGGCCGCCCTGACCGCGCGGGTGAAAAATTTGACTGATGAAGTTTATTCAGAATGGGGACGTGGTGGGTCTGCGCCGATGCTGTTAGTGCGCGAACCTCGGATGTTCCAAATGGAATTAAAACTCGACTTTTAATTGACTGCACATGAAGTATTACCTATATATCTTTCATCGTTGGTTAGGCATTGTCTTATGCTTGTTTATGGCCATGTGGTTTATCTCTGGGGTAGTTATGCTGTATGTTGGCTACCCCAAACTAACGCACGCCGAACGCCTTAAGGCCTTGCCTATGCTGGACAGCGTGCAGTGCTGCGCTGAACTATCTAAGGTGTTGGCGGCTTCAAAACAACCCTCGGCTATCGAGAACCTGAGATTAACCACCGTCAATCACGCCCCTAGATTCATCTTACAGTATCCAAAAATGCAGTATGTTGCGGTCAATGGCCTATTCGGAGATCGGATTCCGAACATTTCTGCAGAGACGAGCGTACAGTCGGCCAATGCGTATACGCTAGGCACAGGTACCTATAGCGGCAGTGTGACTGAAGATCCCTGGACGCATTCACGGGCACTAGACGGTTTGCGGCCATTACATAAAGTGCACATGTCCGATGCAGAGGAAACTTTACTCTATGTTTCGAGTGTCACGGGTGAAGTGGTCAGAGATGCGACGGCAACTGAACGCATTTGGAACTGGGTCGGGGCATGGATTCACTGGTTATACCCCTTTCGAGGTGGAGTTTTTGACGCCTATGCCAGTGATATTATTATTTATACCTCTTTAATCGGATGTATTTTAACGCTGACTGGTCTTACGACAGGAATTTTGCGTTGGCGTTTCCAAGGTCACTATAAACAAGGTTCGAAAACACCCTACCGCAATGTTTCTATGCGTTGGCATCATATTAGCGGATTGGTGTTTGGACTCATCACCTTTACTTGGATTTTAAGTGGCATGTTATCCATGAATCCTTGGAAAATTTTTGATGCGGGTGCGTCCCCCTTTAATATGCAAGCATATACCCTCGGTAATGTGGATAACGCACATTTTCCATTATCGGCAAAAGATGCACTTAATACCTTTCAGACTCACGAGTTTTATCCGTGTGAACTGGAATGGCGCATTTTTGATGGTGCGGGTTATTATCTTGGCTTTGATCAGAATGGACGTAGCCAAATTTTATTGGCTCAACCCAATGCATCGCCGATGAATATGCTCGCAGTTGAGCAATTACAGCACGCAGCTGAACGCGCCATGGGGAAAGCGAAACTTCATCGCAGTGAACTGCTAACGCAATACGACGCCTATTACTATGCGAGAGCAGCGCATACGATGACAGGGCACACCGAAAAGCGATTACCGATGTTACGCTTGGAATTCGAAGACCCACATCAAACGTGGTTACATTTAGATCCTTACACAGGTGGGGTGGTAAAGTTAGATAGTTACCGCCGAACCAGTCGTTGGCTGTTCGCCTTTTTACACAGTTGGGACTGGTTACCTTTGTTAGATCGCCGCCCACTGTGGGATATAGCCTTAATTATCCTCAGTCTAGGAGGTTTGGTGCTTAGTATCTCTGGCGTAATCATCGCATGGAAAAGACTGCAATTTAAGATATTACATTAACGTTATTTAACGTTGTCAGTTGGCAACTCCGCTGAGCATATACATGGGTAATAGCTATACCAGGACACAGGCCAACTTGCGTGTATCCTGGTATTTAGTCAGCGTTACCAGAGGGTAACGAATCATTAAGCTGCCACCTTAGACCTATAGCTGCTGCTCTGTAGATACTGCTGTAACTTCAGCGCTACTGCCGTTCGCAGGATCGATCAGTGGTGCTTGCGCTTGATTGGATGGAGAATTGGGATTTAATACCAAATTACCCACCAAATTCAGCAAGCGTTGTAAGGTCTCCAAATGCTGCGCCTGATCTGGACTAGGTGCGGCCTGACTCGCAACGGCCTCGCTGACCCCGGAAGTTAATTGTTGAAACACATCCGACGGATTAGCAAATGGCTGTAAAGCGGATTGCGCACCCGACAAATCGTTTAAAGACTGATTGAAAAAGCCTGCCAGTTGCCGCAGTGAATTAGCATCCAAACCAGTTTGTTGCTGATCGGACTGTTGATAGGCACTTACGGCTTGTGCTGAACGTTCGACATTCAAACTCAATGAAAAACCAGCAATTTGTCCGGCATCAAAACCCACATTTTGTGCTTGCTGAAAAGCATTTTGCGTTTGACCTTGGAAAAAACTACTTCCCACTTTTTGTAACTGACCGACTAAATCCCCCAAAGATTTTTTTTCTGCCTCACTTAGATTGCCCTGCACGCTAATATTAAAATTAGTACTCTGTGAAGATTCGTCTTGTAAACCAGTCACCTGACCGTTAGCATTTTGTGCTTGCACAAGACTTTGCTTATGTGAACTATCGGCACTAAAGCCAATAGTCACCACATCACCCTCTTGGGTAGTCACCTGCAAATCAAATGAACTATGTAAAGACGTGGCCACACTCTGATACGCTAAAGCAGCACCTGCTGATTGGTTGGCATCCGTCACTTGTGTTTGGTCATTGCCCACACGGTTAACGTGCCGATGATGACCTAAATCAGATAAAACCTGTGCACTACTGTGATCTTGTACTTGCTGGGCACGCTGTTGCTGATTTTGATTAGCACCGTCAGCAGATTGCTGCAAATCACGCGTAGGTAATCTGGGGGGAAACAGTGAAACCGTATTATTTATTGAAGAAGAATTCATGATGCACCTCCGGGCTGATCATGATCTCTATAGCGGCAAACAAGATTATTTCTTTAATCGTTCATGCAATTTTCACCCAAAGAGTCACGTGTCGCCCAAAGCGCGACACACAAAATTTTTATTAGATAACTTCCATGACTAAAAAGGGTGCGCCATAGGTCAAGGCAAAATAACCCAGGGCAAGAATCGAACTTGCAGTGAAATTATAAGCAAACATTTGCCGTAAAATATACGCCAGAATGAGTATGTACCAAATAATCAACGCACCGCCAATATATAAAGACACTTGTTCATAAGGCGTGCGCTGCAAATAATAATCGATAATCTCAGTACCAATCCCTAAGGTCATGATGAAATTTTCGCAGACAAAAATCGCAGTCAGTAATTGCGCAAAGCGTGACCATTGTTTTAAAAACAACACCGAACCCGTGATTAAGGTTAGCGCCACAACGGCTCGCATTGCAACCTCTAAAGAACCATCTGCAGGATCGCTGATATTCGCTTCCACAATAGTTCCAGAGACCAAATAAAATACAATCGAGCGCCAAATAAACGATTTATGCGGTTCTAATTCCAAAGGATCATTTTTAAAAAAACACAGCGCAAGATAATCAAGTAATAAACGCATAACCTGCCATTAAGGCCCAATAGTTGCTAAACCAATAATTATAGCCAAAGATGACAGGTTTCTGCCGAGAAAAATAATATTTTTTTCAGGGTAATGCCCAAATTAACTATAAACACTCCAGAGACTTAGCATAATAGTTGACAATAAAGAGTTTCTTGAGCCCAGAAGCTATAAGCCACAAACGTCTATGGGCCTAAGTTTTTATAAAACACCGGGCATACATTTTAAAAATACAGTAAAAGCGGGCCATGCGCCGCGATTAATCAGTCAGCCCATATTTGTGTTTAAGCAAACGGACTCGATAAACTCAATATTTGACCGTGCTGCAGTTCAGCAATTAGTATTCCGCATCGTGATAAACGTTTTGCACATCATCTAAATCATTGAGCATATCTAAAAATTTATCCATCAGCGCTAAATCATCACCCGCTATCGGCGTCGATCCTTTAGGTATAAATTGAATTTCGTCAACATCAAAATCAATTTCGCCCAAGGCATCCCGTAAGGCTATTTTGGCTTTGAAGTAATCACTATGCGGTACAAAGATTGTGAGCGTGCCATCTTCATTTTCAATATCCGCCACATCCACATCCGCAGCTAACAGGGCTTCTAAAACAGCATCTTCATTGGTGTGCTTAAAGGCTAAAATCGCGTGGTGATCAAACATATGACTAACGGCACCTTGGGTACCAATTTTGCATTTGGTTTTGGTAAAACACAGACGCACATCACCAAAGGTTCGGTTTGGATTATCGGTTAAACAATCAATAATCACCATACAGCCGCCCGGACCATACCCTTCGTAACGCGCAGGTGCAAACTCTTCCCCACCGCCACCTTTAGCTTTTTCAATGGCTTTTTCAATCACGTGCGCGGGAACTTGCGCTTTTTTGGCACGTTCAATTAATCCCCGTAAAGCCAAATTTCCATCTGGATCTACGCCTCCAGCTTTAGCACATACAAAAATTTCACGGCCATATTTACTGTATACCTTGGCTTTAGCATCTGAAGTTTTAGCCATGGATACTTTACGGTTTTGATACGCTCTTCCCATTATTTTGCTCGGTTGATAATGTTAAATCCACAAATTTTACAGTTAAATCATTGCTTAGGGAACTTTAAAATAATCAAAATATTCACCTATCGGCAATTTTGTTTCTATTTAAATGCTCTTTAAAGTCAGAATAGATGCAGCAAGTTGGAGGAGCAGATCAAAATCTTACACGTAAAACAACATGTGCATGTTTTGGAATGAGAATAGTCTGCTATGTTTTTTTAGACTTGAGAAAGATGATTGTCGGTATTGTTTAATGCCAATGAATAATCACCTTGAAAAACACCATGGCAGAAACAAAACAAGCGTTGCATACTGAATATGCAACGCTTGTAGAGGATTTGATTTGACTTTAGAAGTTATAGTTCTGCAGCCGCAACCTTGGGTTCGCTCTGATACACCAAAATGGGTTTGGTATGCCCTAAAATGACCGACTCATCAATGACCACTTTGGAAATATTACCATCAGAGGGGAGTTCATACATAGTATCTAATAACACATTTTCAACTATGGTACGTAAACCACGCGCCCCAGTTTTTCTTTCCATAGACTTTTTAGCAATCGCCAATAAGGAATCGTCCCTGAACTCTAGCTCTGCACCTTCCATATCGAATAAGTACTGATATTGCTTAATCAATGCATTTTTCGGTTCGGTTAAAATTTGGATCAAGGCTTTCTCATCCAATTCTTCCAAGGTTGCAACTACAGGCAAGCGACCAACAAACTCAGGGATTAAACCATATTTAATTAGATCCTCAGCTTCAACTTCTGCAAATATTTGTCCTACATTTTTACTATCGTCTTTAGCTTTAACTTCTGCAGAGAAGCCGATACCCCCCTTTTCTGAGCGTGCTTTAATAACTTTATCTAAGCCAGAGAATGCGCCTCCCACGATAAACAAAATATTAGCGGTATTAACTTGCAAAAATTCTTGCTGGGGATTTTTGCGACCACCTTGAGGCGGTACCGAAGCAATCGTGCCTTCAATTAATTTTAACAAGGCTTGCTGCACGCCTTCGCCAGAAACATCCCGAGTTATTGAGGGATTATCAGACTTGCGCGAGATTTTGTCGATTTCATCGATATACACAATCGCAGATTCTGCTTTTTCGACGTCATAATCACATTTTTGCAAAATTTTATGAATGATGTTTTTCCTCGGGCTTGTTCCGTCCGCCGTGATCGTGCTCATCTCCCTCGCTCGCAGCCGGTGGTGGCTGGCACCGGTGTGGGCGATCGCGAGCGGTGGGCTGGTGCTCGGCACGGTCTACCTG
>SXIZ01000152.1 GCA_005779525.1 Methylococcaceae bacterium | reverse complement strand
TTGAAGACTTTGAAGATAGGCAATATTTTTTATCAACTATACCTCTATACATAAAATTCTATAACGGTATCCTGCCAACGGATGAAAAACTTGAGCAATTAGTATCTAGTTTACAAAAAACAAACTACCCATTTGACAGTTTGCTTAATGCGTTTCGTCAATTTCACGAGCATCTAATGTATAAACCTGAGCAAATCGGTGGTCTTGATTTTCGGGTATTGCGACCACTTGATTATTATTCGTTATTAGCTATTCGTGCTGAAACTTGTCTTCGCTATGCGTTGGAAAAGAAAAATTTACTGAAAAATATTAATAAAGAAAAACAAAAATTGGACACATATATTACCAAACTTGCCGAGCAAAAACGCTCCACTGCTATTATCAAAGATTGTTTTAAAAAGGAAGTCTCTGGTCTTACTCTGTTACGTGAAACACCAGAAAATCCAATTAATAAAATTAAACAAGTCAAATGCGATTCCGTTCAAGATACTTATTTGTTACAAGCATTTCTATGTTGCGTCTTAGCAAGAAATTATTTTGCCCACCATACCTATTTGGATAAAAACTTTATGCAGGATCAAAAAGAAGAGTCAGCCTTTATGTTGATAGGCATTTTAGTGACAGTATTGACTTTGCTGGGTGACTAAAGTGAAAATTAGGTGACCAATAGCGATTGAGTTTAGAGCCCATGGGACCGCTTTTTGAACCCACGCGTTATCAATATAAGCTTGGAAAGATATCAGCATATCTACCTCCGCTACCGGAGTTTAATTTCAACCGATGAACAAGCGTTCGTGACGCTGCTTCAATTTGCCTTTAGCTGTGTGCTGCAAACATCGCGTCACAGCGTTTTTGCATCTCTTCAAAAGACACTTCTTCAATCGGCGTATGAATATGCCATTTATGCCCAAAAGGATCGAAAAATATCCCCACCCGTAGGCCATAGAATTCATTCCTGACGGGCATAATGCCAGTTGCGCCTGCAGCAAGCGCAAGCTGGTATGTGGCATCCACATCGTCCACGTATAACGAGATAGTCACTGCTGTGCCACCCAATGTCACAGGGCTTAAATTGCCCCACTCGACATTCTCTTCCGATAACATGAGTTTAGCATCGCCTATTTGCAATTCCGCATGGGCAATAGCACCGCCAGGCCCTAACAGTCGGCCAATTTCTTGAGCACCAAATACCTGTTGATAATACTGGATGGCAGTCTCCGCACCTTTGATTGCCAAATATGGTGAGATGGCATGTTCGCCATTGGGGATAGGTTTTAAGGTCGTCATTTTTGCTCTCCGGTTGTTAAGAATATTGGTTTGCCGCGTCAACGAAGCCCGTAGGATGATGACATGGGCTCCTCCTTCCTGCCACGGTGTCATAAAATGCACCCAACGGGTAAACGCAGCAAAGAGGAGCCCGAGGTGAATAATAACGTAAACTACACGAGTTTTTCTAGCGTCATTAGTTTAGATAGTGCCAAAAAATATCTTTCATGTTCCACTTTGGTTGCTGATGGCAAGGTTCTGCAGAAAATCTTTAAACACACTGAATTATTAACAATTTTGGTAACTATTACGCTAGTCTCCTTAAGTATCGAAGCTCCGAATTTCCTGGATTTCACTCTGTTTCATCCAGGCAACTCGCTGGCTGGTTTGGTATTTGGTTAACTATGTAACGCTAAAGGATAAGTATGGATGCTTTTTCCAAGCTAAAGTTTTCTGGCTGTTGTTTTAGCAGACATTTCACACCCCGTTATTCAGAATTTGCATATAATTTAGCCAGTTCGAATAAGAAATTCATTTTTACACCCACTAAAATGGCTTACCCATTAGCTTACACCAGGAGCCCCCCATGAACTGGCAAAGTATTTGTAATGACCCAACACTCAATAACTTACCCTATAAATTTGAAACCGACCGTTGGGGGCATATCGTCATGAGTCCGGGGACTAATCGACATTCGCACTATCAAGCCATGATTGCCAAATTGCTGGACCACTATTTATCGAATGGATTAGCCTTTCCAGAATGCAGCATCCAGACTAGCCAAGGGGTGAAAGTGGCCGATGTCGCATGGGCTAGTGCGGCGTTCTTAAAGGGGCAGGGTGATGTCAACCCCTATCCGGTCGCGCCTGCCATTGTCGTCGAAGTATTATCACCCTCGAATAGTATTAACGAAATGGACGAAAAACAACTCCTGTATTTTGAACGTGGGGCGGAAGAATTTTGGTTGTGTGAAGAACAGGGCGGCATGCGCTTTTATACCCCCCAGGGCCAAATAGCAAAAAGTCGCTTAGTACCTGACTTTCCTGCAATTGTAACCCTGCCGTTTATTTAATTAATCGGCTGCTCAATTATTGACGATGTAGCGCAATATTCCTGAGCGTGACGGGTTTTGTTACCCTGGTCACTGCCGTTACGCAGATGCCAAAGGTTTTATAAATGCAGAACATTACCAACGGGGCAGCAAGCCCCGTCCGGCAAGAGGCATCACCGAAAGAGCTCGATAGGATAAGCTTAGCAACGATAAGCGCATAGTTTCGCGAATGATGGGCCTCTTAACGTTGAAATTTAGTGCATCTTGCTACATTTTAATTTTTAGTTATTGAAAAACAGCATATTTCAAATTGATATCTGTAATTTTAGGTAAAGTTGAATTGGGAGAAAGGTTTCCCATACGTATTCCATCACCTTGAAGAACACCCACACTATCGTTGCCTACATAATAAAAATAATTATCTTCCGATTTAGAAAAAATATAGGCATTTTGTGTCGGATAAAGACTGTTGATTCCTGTTAAAAATAGGTAAAGTGTGTTTTCAGCATAAACGGCATAGCCATTGATAGATTTGGGCGTGGTATCTGTTGCTAATAAGCCTAATCTAGGATCTAAACAAAAAATTGGTGTCCCTGGGGATAAGGATAAAGGGACATTTTGCGCAGGAATTCCCCCTTCAATTCTAACGCTAAAAAAATTGCCTATTTGATAATAGATCTCAATTTTCGATTCAATTTGACTATGGTCCTTTGAGCCACAAACTTCCCCTTTAGCTTTTATACCTAATGCATGGACATGATTAGAAATAATTAGAATGCAGAAAAATAATATATATTTCATATGATTATACAAAATTTGGTTAAGTAATTGTGATTAGATATACTAACATCTAAGTAAAGTATTATTATTTTATATTATTTTTCATTTGCAAGTCGAAAGATTTATAGTGTCGAAAGCTAGTGAGGGGAAATTTGGAATACCACCGTTAAAGATACTATTTGTCTAGTATGACTTACGAACCAATAAGATGAGCTGGCATTCAATGCTGTAGCGTTTGCGTGTCTGATTCTTGCTTCTGTGCTGGAAATTTCCGCCACCGCCATCCGCGCCGCACGATATTGAAAATCCCGAAATAACTTACGGCTGAGTAATATCCCGCCCCAATAACCGCAACGATAATTTGCCTAAACGACGATTAGCCCGAAATGCATCTAGCGTGAGGGCATTGCCATAGAGATCAATAAAGTGTTGTTGTTTACTATCCCAAAGGTGCTGCTGAAAATAACTTTCGCGGCGAAAGCCTAACGCGACATTGTTATCTAGCGAGGCTTGGTTATCGCTGTAGATTAGGGTGATGATTTTATTCAGCTGTAAGCGATTAAACGCAAAATCCAGCACCAAAAGGGTAGCTTCTAGTCCGCTGCCTGCGTGTCTATCCTGCTGTTCTGGAATACCTACTAGAAATTCCGCGCGTCTATGCGTGAGTTGAATATCCACTAAATTGGCTAAACCTAATGGATGTTGCCGCGTGTTGTGCATGATCACCCAATTGATGGCTTTGTTTTGATAGGGATGGGTTTTGCTTTCTTCTTGCAATTGCTGGCTGAGATGTTCTAAAGATTGCACTTGCACTAAACGATTGTAAAAGTGCATAAATGCTTGGTTTTGATAGCAGGCAAAAATATATTCCGCATCGCTTACGGCCGTGCGTCTTAAGCTTAGCCGCTTACCTATGACGGGTTGCAACCATAGGCGGTCGACTTGTTTTAGATTATCGGCAGCCAAATTAAAATCTGGGCGCAAACTTAAGGCTTGGCGAAAGCTAAGTTCTGCCGCCTGCCAGTCATCGAGGGCTTTTAATGCTTGTCCGAGATTATTGTGCGCTTCGGCATAGTCTGCCGAAAGTTCAAGAGCCGCACGATAGTGGGTAATCGCTTCGGCAAAATTGCCTAAACGAAATAAGGCATTGCCTAAGGTGTTGTAAGCTTCGGGGCGAGGATTAGGTAAGGCAATGGCTCGCTGGCTATAGTGGATAGTGGCTTCGATGCGACCACTTTCCCAGAGTAAATTGGCATAGTTAGCGCAGAAATCGCCACGGTCTGGGGCTTGCGCGAGGGCTTGCTGAAAATATTCATGTGCGAGGGCTGTGCGTTGGGTGCGGGCGTAGATAATCGCTAATAAATGCAAGGTATCGGCATCTTCAGGATTACTAGCCCAAAGTTGATAACACAATTGTTCTGCTTGCTGCAAATGGCCGCTGCGAAACTGTTGCAGCGCTTGTTTAAAAATCTCGTGCATAATCTGGGTGCGGTAAGAAAATGAAAAGCGCGTAGCGCATTTATAAGGTAAATTCCAAACTTACATTGTAAGCACCCGTTGCATCGCTAATGCCCGTTAAGGTCAGCACATCGCCATGCGCGACGTTACTATGACTATCGAGTTCTACGCTGGCAGATAAGCCATCGGTACTCAAGACAATATCATTGCCTCCAAAACTGTGTTGGTTCAGTTTAAAGCCGCCGTGCCACTGTACAGCGGCATCAAAATGTAATACCAATTGATCCAGATTATCGTAGACGCCGAGCATGCCACCATGATTGATTTCCTGTACCGGATTTTGGGTAGCGATCGCGGGAAGTTTACCTAGAGTATCAAAGCTTAAGTTGTTGCTGTAGCTATTGTTCGCCAAATCAGTGAGTGCGGCGGGGTCAAAGCTGAGCGTATAGTGACTGTTAGGGCTTAAATCTTGAGTCGGATTGATGACCAATACGGCAGATTCTATGCTGACTTGGGTGGCATCTTGCAGGCTTATTAGTCGATTGTCCCCCTGGGAATTACTCAGCAAGATATTGCCCGTTCCGAGTTTGATGGTCTCATCAAATGCGAGTCTAATATTTTCATTGATCGGTAACTGAGTTGTATTAGTCGTCAGTAACTGCGGCGCGGTGGTATCCGGGGCCGGAGTGTCAAAACTGAATAACGGTAAAGTCCTCTTAGTCGTGTATGCGTTTCCCGCCAGATCACTTAAGGCACCGTTTTCGATGCTAACTTGATAATGGCTGTTGGTGTGCAGGGCTTGAGTGGGGGTAATGCTTAAGTTATTGCCATAAATAGCCACTTGGGTTGCGTCAGTAATGGCAATGCTTCTGAAGTCATTTCCACCATCACTGAGGATAATATTGCCGACGCCGTTACGCAGTGCTTCATTAAAATACAGATTAATGCTGTTAACGGGTTGGTAGGAAGTGGCTTGTGTTATCAGACCATAGCTAAACTGGGGCGCAGTAAGGTCGGCTGCAGCCGTCAAAAAATTATATTGTTTATCATCATAAATGCCGTCAGCTGGATGACTCGCTAAGTCAGTAATCACACCTTTATCAAATTGGACGTGGTACAAGGAATTGGGTAACAAATTTTGGCTGGGTTTTACGCTAATTTCACTCCTGTATAGGGTAACTTGCGTACTATCCGTGATGGCGATAGTACGCGTATCCCCTTGGTTATTGCTAATCACGATATTACCCTGACCTGCTTTAATGGGTTCATTAAATTGTGCAGTAATCGAGGTATTCGTCAGCACTTGCACCGAATCATCAACAGGCGAGACGTAATTCAAAACTGGTGCTTGGGAATCAAAGGTACTGAACTGCAGGGCATCATTGCCCAGCACTGCGTTGGCGGCATTGCCCGCCATATCCAGTATGGCATTGTCTTCCATGGTGAGATAATAATGACTATTCGCTAATAAGTTCTCTTTGGGATTGATATTGATACTCGTGGAATCAAAGGATTTTCCTGAGTAATAATGATTCACCTGCGAAGTATCATTCGCAGCAATGGTGCGTGTGTCTCCTTGACCATTGCTAAGCACAAAATGTCCAGTTCCGAGGGTGATTGGTTCATTAAACGTTATCCGAATATCACTGTCGAGGGGAGCTTGTTGCTGGCCATAAACCGGAGTGCTTGAAACTGGCGACGGTTTAATAGTATCTAGGGGCTGTGGTGTAAGCGTGAACGGCACGTTCGTGGCAGCCAAGCTATGCCCCGAGGTATCTTGAATAACACCGCTGTCTAGCTGCACAAAATACTGACTGCCAGCTAATAAGCTATCTTTGGGGGTAATGGTGACGCCAGTCTTGCTAAACATCACTTGGCTATTATCGTGTATTGCAATACGCTGACTATCCCCTTGGTTATTACTAATCACTATACTGCCAGAACCGGCTTGGATGTTCTCATTGAATTGCAAGCTCAATGCTTGGTTATTCCCGGTCAAATAATGACCAGTGAGTTGCGGTGCTTGGGTGTCAGTGAAAAAGCTAAAGGCGTTAGCATCTTGCAAGCCC
Source organism: Methylococcaceae bacterium (assembly GCA_005779525.1). GTDB lineage: Bacteria > Pseudomonadota > Gammaproteobacteria > Methylococcales > Methylomonadaceae > SXIZ01. The sequence continues at coordinate 11,337 of SXIZ01000152.1, read as the reverse complement.
GCAATAGGATTGCCATTCAGATCGGTGAGCGCACCTGGGTCTACCAGCACAGAGTAATGGCTGTCAGGGAGTAAGTTTTTCAGCGGAGTAACGCTGATATCTACTCCGTTAATGACAACGTGACGTGAGTCTTTGACGTCAATAATCTGAGTGTCACCTTGGCCATTGCTGAGGGTAATTTTTCCCGTACCCGCTTGGATAGTTTCATTAAACTGGGCGCTAATAGTCTGATTTACTGGAATCTCAGTGCCATTCAGAGGAAAACTACTGATTGGAATCGGTGGAATAGTTTCAGGGGCGCCAGTCTTAAATCTAAGTGCCTGTGGATCTTGGACGGCTGCTACCGGATTACCCGCAAAATCAGTGACTGCTCCGCTATCCATTTGCAGAAAATATTCACTATTGGCGATTAAATCTTGCCTTGGATCAATAATGAGCGTGGAGTTATCATTTCCACGATACACATAGCCGGATTGATCCACGGAGTATTCGTAATAAAATTCGCGGGTATCGCCTTGACCATTGCTAAGCGTGAAGTGTCCGCTAGCTAAGTTAATTGGCTCATTAAAGCTAACGGTAATATTACTATCTACTGCCACCGCGAGTTGTTGATTCGCGGGGGAACTGCTTACCGGGATGGGCGGCGTTTGATCGGGCGGTGCGGTTTTAAAATTTAAAGTGCGGGTGTCGTTAATTCCGACAATATCATTCCCCGTTTGATCTTTGAATACCCCATCGGCGAATTGCACGAAATAGTTGCTGTCGTTGAATAAATCAAAATTAGGGTTAATGGTGATATTGCTGCCGGAATTATCGGCATTCGGGAGGATATGGATTCGCAGAGAATCGTTGACGGGAATACTACGCACATCATTTTGCCCATTACTGATGATAATATAGCCGCTGCCTAGTACGACGGGCGCACTGAACTGTAAAATAATATTACTATCAGGTGCAACGTTCAGGCTATTATCTACAGGCAAGGAGCCAAGTAATTGGGTTTTAGTGGTTTTGATGCTGGGTATAAGCATTAGTAGTAACTCCTTTGCTACTTTAGGTTTTGACACGGTGATGGCTTACAAATAAACACAAGTCATGCCAAAAGGTATACTTATAATGCTTTTATAAAATACTTTTATAAATCAATATGATATTTTTTTAAGGTTGATGTTATCCAGTTAATTCTCCAATTTCGCGAAGTTATAAAAACTGGAATACAGACAATTTTTGCAGGGTATACCCAAAATTGCAGGGTAGTGAAAGTGTTAGTCGAGGGTGACGAAGGCGTTGTTGTATTGTGGTCAAATTCGCTTGTCTTGCGGAGGCTTGCTACGCTAAATACTTGTATTGCATACTGGATTTAGGTAAAAACTGCTAACACTAAGATGTTTTTATCCTCCAGTCGTTGGTAATGAATTTCATCCATCAGATTTTTAATTAGGTGTATACCACAACCACCCACCTCAGTGGTTTCAATCTGTTGTGAAGCTTGAAAAGGCGGAGCTTCAAGCAGATTAAAGGCGCGGCCGTCATCTTCGATTTCTAAACTTGCTCGCTGCGCATCCAGGCTCAATCTGAGGATAATCGTGTGTTTTTTTTGATCAGTGTAGGCGTAGGAGATGATATTGGTGACTGCTTCGTTAGCACATAGATCAAAAATAAAACGTTGTTTATGCGTCAAATTGCTATCGTTTAACGCCGCATCTAACCACTGCGACATTCTCCGTAGTTCTGTCAATTCATTGACAATCACTAATTCCATAAGCAGTTGGTGTAGCTGGGAGTGTGGGGAATTAAATTGTACTTGATATCCAGGATTGGGCACTGGTCATTTCAGGGTGCACGGGGATAAGTTTATCTAAACCAGATATTTCTAAGACTTTGGCAATATTGGGTTCTACATTGTACAAAGCCATTTTACCGCCGCGATTATATAATGCTTTGGCGTTAATCAGCAGTAAGCGTATGCCAAAGGATGCAAGAAAATTGACTTTTTGCATATCGATAAGCACGGCTTGGGTTGGATACGCTATCATTTGGGTAAAGGTATCATCAATGGTATTGACACCTTCGAGATCTAAACGACCCGCTAAACTTAGCTTGAGAACATTATGCTCTAGGTGTTCTGCAGTAATTGTCACGGTATTCTCCAGCGGCATTTTATGTTTTTCCTGCTTAGGCGGGTCTGCTCGAATAGTCGATGCTGAACTTGTAAAATTTAGGGGTATGCTTTAGCTCAACTAAAGTTAAGCATAGTCTAAATTTTGCAGAGAGTGACAAAAAATAATGAGTTATAGATCAAAGTTTTTGTATTGCAGCTTACTCGGATGCCCGCTTTTGCACGTGCAATTGTCGTAACTTAGCTAAGAAAACCGTGCCAGTGAACCCAACCAAGATAGTTAATTTTAAGTTAAAGCCTAAATATCCTCCAAGTTTGCCTGGGCAGTGGCTTAAATTTAGTGCTTTAGTGTGGGTTGCACTGTTTTGTGCCTGTCAGCTGCTGGGTGGCTTACCTTACCAACATCAGCTGCAAGTGTTTTTGTTTGATAACTATCAAATCCAGGCTCCCCGCGAACGTGAGTCTGCGCCAGTGTTGATTGTGGATATTGATGAAAGTAGCTTACAACGCTATGGCCAATGGCCCTGGCCCCGAAATTTATTAGCGCAATTATTGACAAAAATTGCAACTGCACAGCCCGTGGCAATTGGTCTAGACATTATCATGCCCGAAGCAGATCGATCTTCGCCGTGCACTGTGGCGCGTTATCTGCCGCAAGTGGATGCCAAGTTAATCCTACAAGTCTGTAGTTTACCCAGTAATGATGCAGTTTTAGCGACTGCCCTGAGCAAGGGGCCAACAATTTTGGGCGTCGCAGGCTTACCCGAGGGGCCACCAGTTCAGCTGAGTGCGGCAACCTTTCGAGCTTTGGGTACCGAACCACAAGCATTTACCCCTTATTTTCCCAGTGCCTTAAAAAATCTTGCCTCTTTGGATGCGGCTGCTAGCGGGCATGCGGCATTAAATACCTTACTCGAAGCTGGTATTGTTCGCCGAGTGCCATTAGTTGTCAGCATAGGCGATAAACTCATGCCTTCACTGGCTTTAGAAATGTTGCGCTTGGGCACCGCAAGTCAGTTTTACCAAATTCATAGTCATGCCCAGGGCATTTATCAGGTGGATGTTGGCAGTTTAGTGCTACCTACACAAAAAGATGGTTCGCTGTGGGTGCATTATGGGCATCATGATGCACAGCGCTTTATTGCGGCGGGTGATATTCTCGAAGGCAAAGTGGATCTACAGCAGTTTACCGGGAAATGGGTATTGCTGGGGGTGTCGGGGTTAGGATTGGTCGATAAATACACGACCTCCTTGCGCGAGCAAGTCGCCGGGGTAGAGATTCATGCACAGTTACTGGAAGCAATTTATGATCAAAATTTGTTGCAGCGACCAGTTTGGGCGCCCAGTTTGGAAACAGCATTAGTCCTGTTATTAGGTTTAGGCTTGTGTGGTGCGAGCTCTAGGCTGAATCCCTTATATTTAGTTGCTCTGGTGCTTACTCTAGCTGTCGGTTTGCTGGCAGCGGGCTATAGCGTGTTTCTATCGCAACAGTGGTTAATAGACGTTGCCACCCCAATTGCCTTCAGTATTGTGCTGCTCGGAATACTGCTGACACAAGCGTTGCTGCATACCCTAAGACAGCGGCAAAAATTACAACTGGATTTGCAGGAGCAACGTTTGCGCGCCGCAAAATTCGACGGTGAAATGGAAGCTGCCAGCCGAATTCAAATGGGAATTTGTCCAAATCCACACAGTGTGTTTCCCAATGAGCCGCGCCTAACTATTGCCGCCAAGTTGCTCCCGGCCAAAGCGGTGGGTGGGGATTTTTATGATTTTTTCCGGTTAGATGCCGATAGGGTATTTTTTATTTTGGGCGATGTTTGTGGTAAGGGAATCCCGGCCAGTTTATTTATGGCGATTAGTAAAACCTTAGTTAAAAGTTTAGCCTTAAGAAATAATCTGTCGCTAGCAAACTTGGTTACCCAGGCTAATCTTGAAATTTCGAGAGATAATTCTGAATTTTTATTCGTCACCGCTTTTCTTGGCATTATCAATCTGGCAACAGGTGAACTAGAGTACTGTAACGCAGGGCATGAAAAAGCCCTGCTGATCTCAGCGCTGCATCCCCCACAAGTCTTAGAATCCATGGGCGGACCTGCGATTTGTATGCTAGATGAGTTCCAGTACGTTGTCGCACGTCAGCACTTACGTGCTGGAGAATTTTTATGTTTAGTGTCTGATGGCATCACTGAGGCTTTCAGTCTGGAGCAACAGCAATTTGGTCAGGAACGCTTATTCGAGGTGCTAAATACTGCATTAATCACCGAAGATGCAGGAGCGGTGGTGCATGCAGTTTATACGGCAGTACATGATTTTGCCGCTGGGGCTGAGGCTTCAGATGACATATCCATATTAGTCCTTGGATGGCGGGGTGCTAACTTGGCTTAGTGGCCTCAAAAGTTACCGCACGCTGATTTCATCGCGACGGTTGCGCGGTTCATCCACTTCATCGGCAGTTGGGATGAATAATTCACGTTCACCCCGTCCAATTGCCACAATATGTGCAGCGGGAATGCCTAGCTTAATTAAGCGTTCACGCACTTTTTGTGCGCGTTTCATAGATAGGATATCGTTATCTTGCGTTTTTCCGACGGTATCGGTATGACCAATCACGGTAACTTCAGGGGCAGGACGTTTGGCAATATCTTGCAAAATTGCTTCAACTTTTGCTTCTGAAGTAGGGTCCCAACGATCCGTGCCCGTAATGAAAAATAACATTGTTGAGGCTGGGCGTAGCGGTTGAGCCGCTAAAGCCGTCTTAAAGTAAGTATCGACAGTGTTGGCATCGAGAGTAACGGTATCTGCACCACCCAAGCCGGAAACTTCTGCTGCGCTATAGGCGCCATTGAGTTCCGTGGTGTGACCATCTTGCGATACGGTAACACTGCCTACCTTACCATTCGCTTCAGGCATCACCATATAGAGTTCACGCGATGCACAGGCTGTAAGCAACAGCAGCAGGCCCAACAGTGTCAGCACAGCGCGCATAGCTTAGTCTCCCTCTACATAAACCGCGAGTTCAGTTCCACGGACTGCCAAGATTGAAGCCGGGGTTTTTATTTTCAAGGCATCGGGATTATGTTGCGTTAATTTACCCGCAACCACCATTAACGAGCCTTTATGTAACGCGACATCGAATTTGCCTGCTTGGGTCGTATTATCAAAGGCAAATTGCTCTAAATTCATGCTCGAGTGATTGCCAATAGAAAGCATGGAGTTATCTAAAAAGGTAATACCCACCGAACCATCCGCACCTGTCACAATAGTGTCGGAGGTTTGCACCAGAGTGCCAACGGCGACGGCTAGTTTTTGTCCACCTCGGCTAATATAGGCTTCGCCATTGCTCACTTTGATACGACCAATGTCACTAGCGTAGGCGCTAGTCACCATGACACTACTCAACAAAATACTTGTGATCCAATGTTTCATCGGTTGCTCCTGTATGAAAATGATGGTGGTTACATCGTAAGCTGATTGATCCTAATTAGAAAATCGTCGTGCTAGCTTACTAGGCGACCAAAACGCGCTGGCTAACATCCGTTATCAACACTATTTACAACTCAATTTCCAAGCCGTCATAGGCTGAATGAATGATCAACTGGTTGTCTTCGCTGTATAAACGAGCATAGTCTTGCGACTGCTGTAAAATTTTGGCGATTTTAGCGTCATTATGCACAGGTTCGTGATGAAATAAAACCAATTGCTTTGCTGCGGCGGCATGGCATAGCTCAATGCCTAGAATATTACTGGAATGACCCCAATCGGCTTTCACCGAGATTGCATCCGTTAACGAGTACATCGCATCAAAAATCACCACATCTGCGGCTTTAAAGAATTCAGTAAATGCTTCTCTTTCGGCGATGTCTTCAATTTTATGTTCCGAATCGGTGGAATAGACCAAGGATTTACCTTGATAGCTTAAGCGCCAACCATAGGAATCCCCGGAATGTAATTGCTTTTTAGCGTACACTTCGACATCTCCGATCTGCACGACTTCGCCGGGGGGATGCCAACAAAATTCCACTTTAGCTTCCAAATCCGAAAAATCCACCGGAAAGCTGGGGCTAGCCATTTGTCTGCGAAACGCAAATTCCGCTTCATCATGGCAGCTGTGGATGAAGATATGATTTCCGGGAAGATAGACGGGGGTAAAAAACGGAAACCCCATAATGTGATCCCAATGTAAATGCGACATAAAAATATGGTAAGTTTGTGCAGTTTGCTTGCCCTGTTCGGCCAAGATACTACCCGCTAAGGGTCTAGCGCCACTGCCCATGTCAAAAATAATATGTTCTTTCTGAGCGGTTTTGACTTGCACACAACTGGTGTGTCCTCCAAAGCTGCCCTGCGTTTGAAAATCTAAACTGTCCACATAGGCTAATATTTTGTCATCCTGATCTAGGTTTAAGTCTTTTGCTCCCTGCAAGGCGGCGATTATCTTAGCTCGAACTTCTGTTGCTGTAAGCGAACAGGGTATCGAGCCCCGGGTCCCCCAAAAACGTATTTTCATATTAAACTCACCTGGATCTATGGGTCATGTTACGAAGTCAAGTTTAGTTGTCAGTCGTTAGTCTTGTAGATTCTCTGTATTGAGCTGATGCATAGTTCTGATGAACCTAGCAAGGGCTCTGTGCTAGTTTCTAGGGGGGAACTATCGGATACATTTCGAAATTTTAACTGAGACCTTTAAAACTTAACTATACCCAACTTGAAATTGGATACCATACTTACATTCTATTAAGCTTAGTCTATTTTGCTGCACCTAAGCTTAACATCTTGTAAATTTGGCTTGAAAAAGCAGGACTTTGGACAATTGAGTTTGGTTTTGTTGATTGGAGATTCTGCAGTACGCATGGCAACTGAAATTAGTGCGTGGGCAGTTGCCGTAGTAAAGCTGTCAATTCCTCACGTGTTGAGCGCGTTGGTAAATGCAGCGCAAAGATCTGCCGACGAATTTCTGGCTGGGCAAGATAGCGATAGCCAAGATCACTTGCGCCCTTGGGCAAGGTATATTCGGGCATCAGGGCAACGCCTAAACCTGCGCGCACCATATGTAAAATCCATTCTTCGCTATTACTGCGATAAGCAGCATACAGTTTCACTTCCTGTGCCTGGCACACACTGACTAAATTGTCGCGTAACTCGCAGTTTAAGCGATCCAGGTAGGCTTCAGTTTCAAGATCTTTCAATGCCAGTGGTCCAGGTAGGTGCTTGAATTTATGCGCGGCATTAAACAGTACGATATAGCGCTCATGATACAACGGTGTGCAACTATAAGCGCTATGTAGCGTTTGAGTCGAGGTACTGAGCACGAGGTCAAGCGCTTTAGTGTCTAATTGGGCTAATAATTTAGCTTCATCGTCGACAATAACTTCCAACTCAACATGCGGATGTTCTTGTTGATATTGCGCTAAACAAGGACTCAGCTTTTGTGCCCCAATGGTCTTCATTAACCCAATGCGCACTGGGATTTTTTTTAAGCGAATAAAGCGCACCGCCTCGGTTTTAGTATGCAGTAAATCATTATAAATGCGGCGTAACCTGGGTTCCACGACTTGACCTAAGGGTGTTAATACGCAGCCTGTCCGGTCACGGGTAAACAGCGCTCCCCCGAGTTCATCCTCCAACTTCTTAATGGCTTGGGTTAAAGAGGGTTGCGAGACAAAGGTCAGTTGCGCCGCACGCGTAAAGTTACCTTGATCACAGACGGCTAAAAAGTAGCGAATTTGATGTGTTTCCATAATGAGCTTTCATGTATAGGTATTACCTATTGTTACATAGTAAATCAGTATTATCCAAAGACGCTTAGAATCATTATTATCAGACTTCCTCAAAAACACACTCTAAGAGAAAACTATGAAAACTGCAAAATTAATTGTGATTTATCCAACTCCCAGCGATTTAGAAACTTTTGAACAGCGCTATGCCAGCGAGCACGTGCCGATGGCAGTCGAAAACTTGCAGGGCAAAACGCGCTTTGTGGCATCGTTAATCAACTCTGAGAACGCTGCCTATCATCGTATGGCGGAAGTGTATTTTCCCAATATGCACGTGTTACAAGAATGTTTACAGTCTCCCGGAGGCCAAGCCACAGCGCAGCATGCGGTGGAAATTTCAACCGGAGGACAGCCGATATTTTTAACTGCTGAGGTAGAAAGTTTTGAGTTTTAAAGGCTGTTGTTGAACAAGCTGGGTGAACGAAGTACTTGGTTGTAAGCATCACAGGACCGCCGCTGTAGTTGCAATGGTTTAACGTTAATTGTGGCGGAGAATTCTATAGTTTCCACTGTGGCTTTTAAAACGCTGCGAGAACTCAGCTAAACCCTTTAGAAAAGCTCAAGCTTGAGCACGAATTTACCCCTGATAAGATTGAAACCCAGCAGCAAGCGAGATATAGTTTAGGCGTTTAAATTTTTAAGCAAAACGCTACTGCGTCAATTTACCTCTATCAGGATAGTCCGTACTCATGTCAAATATTTTGCTTTTTGCCTGCATGTTGTTTTTCAATCACTCCATGGGCGTGATGTCCAGTTGGGCGCAAGCGCCTGATGTTGATCAAGCCGTGGGGTCTACCCAGCAAGTTATTGAACATCCTTTGAGTCCTCAAGCAATCGAGCTGCGCAATGAAATGGATGCACAACGCGCGGTTGAAGAGGCAGAATTGCAAGTAGACCGTACCTTGCGCACCATGGAAATGGTGAATTTAGCAGGTGGCATTATCATGGGTAAATATGAAGTCACCCACGCACAATGGCAGGCGGTTATGCAGGAAAATCCTGCGCGTTTTGCAATGTGTGGTGAATTTTGTCCGATAGAAAATGTGAGTTGGAATGAGGTGCAAGCTTTTCTGACGGCACTCAATGCCAAAACTGGAAAACATTACCGTTTGCCGACTGAACAAGAGTGGTTAACAGCTTGTCGGGCCGGGGGGACATTCGATTATTGCGGTAGTAATGATGTAGACAGCATCGCTTGGTATGCCGAGAATGCCAATGACACCCCGCATGCGGTTGGATTAAAAAAACCTAATGCTTGGGGACTCTACGATATGAGTGGCAATGTCAGCGAATGGACCAAAACCTGCGAGGATAATGAGTGCTTGCGCCGGGTAATTTGTGGCGGTTCCTGGCTGAATTCCAAAGCCAATCTCAATTTAAGTTCTCGCGATTGGTTGAAGGCGGGATTACGCAATTCCAGATTAGGTTTTCGTTTGGTGCTAGACCGTTGAACTCTTGCTGATAGACTGCAGTGACTAAATGCATAATTTATTCACTGCAACTTAAAGCAGCGCTAACGTTTGGCGAATAACGCACGACTAGGCAATTGCACCATTAAATCAGGGATCTCCGATAGTGGCAGTTCGCCATCGGTCGCCCCAAGTTTCACGGCTTCTTTAGGCATTCCATAAACCACACAACTCGCTTCGTCTTGGGCAACCGTCAGCGCCCCCGTGTCATGCAGTTCTTTAAGTCCATGTGCACCATCATCGCCCATACCCGTCATGATGATTCCTAACGCATTTTTACCTGCGGCTTGTGCTGTCGAGCGAAATAATACATCCACTGAGGGCTTGTGGCGACTGACTAAAGGACCATCCTTGATTTCAACACGGTACTGCGCACCACTTCGGCGTAACAGCATATGTTTGCCCCCCGGTGCGATCAGTGCCAAACCGGGGATCACCCGATCATTTTGTTCAGCTTCTTTCACATTAATCTGCGATAAGTTATCCAGACGTTTTGCAAAGGCAGCGGTAAAGGCTTCTGGCATATGTTGCACAACAATAATGCCAGCCACCGTGCGGGGTAAGCGTGTCAGGATATATTCCAAAGCCTGGGTTCCACCCGTCGAGGTACCGATAGCAATCACGCGGTCTGTAGTTTCTGCCATCGCTTTTAAATTTGCAGGCGGAATGATGGTATCGGCATTCAATTTTGGTTGAGTACCTAAGGACTTATCTGGGCTAAACGTGGATTTAGAGAGTTTAGCGTGTGCCGCTGCTTTAATGGCATCCGCGAGTAACGTTTTAGATTCAAGCAAAAATCCTTTCAGATTCAAAGTGGGTTTGGTGATGATATCAATGGCACCAGAACTCATGGCTTGCATAGTCACTTCTGCACCGCGTGCGGTCAAGGTGGAGCAGATAATGACTGGAGTAGGGCGCTCTTGCATCAGTTTTTTTAGAAAAGTAATGCCATCCATGCGCGGCATCTCAATATCTAAAATAATCACATCCGGCCAGTTTTTGTCCATATGCTTGAGCGCAAATATTGGGTCAGGAGCTGCCCCAATCACTTGAATCCCGGGTAAACCATTTAACTGATCTGTTAAAACCTGTCTGACGACTGCGGAGTCATCCACGATGAATACTTTAATGCCGGCCATGGAATTTGAATGGAGTTAATTAGGTGGTAACCACTTAGGCTGATCGCCATGAACAGTGCGTAAGCGGTGTAAAAATGCATGTTGTGAGTCTAAGCTATTTAGATTCAACTGTTTGGCAGATGCATAGTCAGGTATTAGCTAAAGTTTAAAATCTGTGTGTTTGGATGACCTAATAGTTGAGTCAATGAAATATTTGAATATAAGCAATTACCAATACTTCAAAAAATTCTAAGGCATCTAGATGCCTCACCGCTTTAATTATAGCTACATTTTAGCGAGCCGCAGTGTGTTACAGCAAAAATCAAGATTAACTTAGAGTTGATCAGACCTGCTAGAAAAGCAAACAGCCAATGATTAATTAAATTATGCAATAAATCAATGATATGTTTATTGGCATACCCAGATTAGCTCCAGAAGATATATTTAATTTGGCCGCAACGATATGCTAAAGGGCGCCGAGATATCTGAATAATAGATGAATATTTATGCGTATTTGGTAATTTAGTTAATTTAAGTTTGGTGCATCTTGATTAAGTTTTCTTAACTACTGATGTTACGCAGGTCGTTTCTTCAGCGTAGAAATAATTATGCTGAGTCGCTATCGCGACGTTTTTCTAATCGGGTTCTCGCACCCGAAGGCGAAGTACTTTCTTTTGCTCCGCCTCGGCCACTGCTCCTGCGTTGCTCTACCTCCTGCATCCATGCAAGTCGAAAAGAAAGTACTCAAAGAAAAGGCGGCCCGGTTACCGCTGATGTCTTGCGCTCCTCGTATTTATCGGGGGGTGGCAAAAGGGGCGTCCTGCCCCTTTGCCACCTTGCGGCATCCATGCCGC
>SXIZ01000016.1 GCA_005779525.1 Methylococcaceae bacterium | reverse complement strand
GTTACCCCATACAAGCCTTGCGCGCCATGTAAATCTACACGAAACCCAGTCATCACCTCATCAAAGATCAACACGCTACCGTATTGGTCACTTACCTCACGTAAAGTCTGCAAAAATCCAGCTTCTGGCGGCACGCAGTTCATATTACCCGCCACAGGCTCAACAATGATGGTCGCAATTTGGGTACCTAACTCAGCAAACAAGGCTTTAACTGCATCAGCATCGTTATATGCCAACGTAATCGTTTGTTCGGCAAGGGCGGCGGGCACCCCGGGTGAGCTAGGGACGCCCATGGTCAAGGCACCCGACCCTGCTTTGACCAATAAAGAATCCGAATGCCCATGATAGCAGCCTTCAAATTTCACAATTTTATCGCGCCCAGTAAAGCCTCTTGCCAAACGAATTGCACTCATCGTGGCTTCGGTACCAGAACTGACCATACGCACCATATCCATCGCGGGCAATAAAGCACACACTTTTTCTGCCATTTGCGTTTCTAATGCGGTGGGAGCACCAAAACTTAGACCTTTGGCCGCCGTGGTTTGCACCGCAGCAATCACTTCTGGGTGCGCATGCCCTAAAATCATCGGCCCCCAAGAACCTACATAATCAATATAGCGTTTACCCTCGCTGTCGAAAATATAAGCGCCTTGCGCATGATCGATAAATACCGGAGTACCACCTACGCCATTAAAAGCGCGTACTGGTGAATTCACGCCACCCGGAATAACATGTTTAGCAGCAGAAAATAATTGAGTCGCTTCGGTCATAAACTTAAATACAGGAAAAAGAAAAAGACGCCCACTTTACAATGAACCGCCGCTCTTGAAAAGTCGGCACTGATCACCCCCATAAAACTTAGCATTTTGTTATCCAGCGACCAACTTTTTCTCACCCAGCACCGTCTGACTGCAGTTGCAGACCGACTGACCACTTTAGAACGTGCACCAACTGAATGAGTGCTATTGCATTAGCCTAGCGTGACCTATAATTAACACATACTAATATAGTTACCCCTAACCGGAGAGATACAATGCAAAATCCATCTACCATCCAAGTTTGGGACATTTTTGTACGCCTATTCCACTGGACATTAGTTCTGGCTTTTGCTGTCGCCTATGTCAGCAGCGAAGCAGAAAATGAGCTACATATTTATGCAGGTTATACGGTATTAGGGCTTATCGTATTTCGGGTTTTCTGGGGATTGATCGGGAGTAAATATGCAAAATTTAAGGATTTTATCTACTCCCCTAAAACGGTGTATCACTATATAAAAAGCAGCCGCGCGGGAACTGCGCAACATTATCTAGGCCACAACCCCTTAGGTGGCTGGATGGTGCTAGCCATGCTGATTATGCTATTTGTCGTCACCTTAAGCGGACTGAAAGTCTACGCCATAGAAGAAGGCGCAGGGCTATTGGCAGCGAACCACGTTAATTTAGCCGTGATCGCTAATGCCAATGCGGCGGAAGAAGATGACGACGATGACGCCGCTAGCAATGGCGAGTCCGCCGAAAAATTTTGGGAAGAAGCCCATGAAATTTCAACTAATCTACTGTTAGTCCTGATTGGCTTACATATCTTTGGCGTGGTATTACATAGCCGCCTGCATAAAGAAAATTTGGTAAAAGCCATGTTGACTGGCAAAAAAAATATTCCGTAGCCCTACTCCTTACCTATACTTAAGTTAGGCTATACCTGCACCCAAGGAGCTTATTATGACCGTCACCACACTCTATTCCGATGCCGACGTCAGCGTCTCCACAGATCAAATTATGATCAGCGGCAAAACTTACGATTTGCCTAATGTTAAGGCCGTAAAAATTACCCGCTCACCTTCTGCGATTATTAATTTTCCGCGAGGCTTGCTGATTTTTGGTTTATTTATTTTACTCTCGACCTTTGAAGAACTGCGCGATGCCAGCGACACCGAAATGACAGAGCACCTTCTGGTTTTAGTGTTCTCGTCCAGCGTGGTTGCCCTTGCGAGCTATTGGCTGAAAAAATGTAAAGCTATCTACCATTTAGTCATTTTAGGTAACGCGTGTGAAGAAGCGGCATTATCATCGCAAGATAAATCCTATATTGAAAAAATTGTCTTGAATATTAACAATGCTTTAAAGCAATTCACTACCGCAACCTAGCTTCGAGCACTGCGCAATATTTTTCGATCAATTAACAACCTAGAGATTCATGCCGCATGAAACCAAAGTCGGCATGGATTTCTGGGGGTTTGCCTCAAACACAAGCATGCAATCAGTGAGTTTAGGCATACTTATACTCTGCCCCCCCGCATTAAGCCGCAAGCGTTTATGCGCAGAGTCACGTCCAAACCACCGCTGCTGATAAAACATCCCTACCGCAAAATCACGAGCATTTCACAAAAATCACTGCAAAGCACCACGTCAACCACCCAAAATTGACAACAATTCAGCTAGATTTTTTTACCCTGAAAAACGCTGCCAAGCACTTAATCCTGAAGCGCAATTTTGCTCAAAATAGCGCAATAAACCTAATCTATCCCGCGCAAAAACCGCTAAAAATCACACTTTTACCACCGTAGTTTTTCGCTTGCAATTTTCTCAAAACACTATATATTGTGCACATAAATAGATAAAAGCACTATATATGCTATTTATACTGATTTATCAATAGTTTAATTCACGCTGCAGTAACGCACATTGTTCAACCCACAGGGAGCCCGCATTAATGACCGCAAAACTACATGTTATCGCCCACGACGTCACCGAAATCCCTCTCCAAAGCGCCTCTTTAGACATCTGGGATACCAAGTATTGCTTAAAAACCAAGGACGGCACCCCCATCGATCAAACCATCGACGATACCTATAAACGCGTCGCCAAAGCGCTGGCAGAAGTAGAAACCAACAAAGCCAACCAAGATAAATATTACAAAGAATTTCTCTGGGCCTTGCGTCAAGGCGTGATCCCCGCTGGCCGTATTATTTCGAATGCGGGCGCCTTAGAGCACAAACCCGCCACCTCGACCATTAATTGCACCGTGTCCGGGACTATTCAAGACTCCATGGACGACATCCTCGGTAAAGTCCATGAAGCAGGCTTAACCCTCAAAGCGGGTTGCGGCATCGGCTACGAATTTTCGACGCTACGTCCTAAAAACGCTTATGTCTCTGGCGCGGGCGCCTACACCTCGGGTCCCTTATCCTTTATGGATATCTACGACAAAATGTGTTTTACCGTCTCTTCGGCTGGCGGTCGACGCGGCGCGCAAATGGCGACCTTCGATATCGGCCACCCCGATGTGGTGGAATTTATCCGCGCCAAACGCGAAGATGGGCGCTTACGCCAATTCAACCTGTCATTGCTGATCACCACCGAATTTGTAGAAGCGGTTAAAAATAACGGTGACTGGGCCTTATCCTTCCCCGTTTCAGAAAAAGAAGTGCAACGCGATCAACTGGACTTACACAATCCCGATGAAATTATCTGGCGCGACTTGCCCGCCAAACAAAACTACGTCGTCAATGATGCTGGCCTAGTGGCCTGTAAAATCAGCAAAACCATGCCTGCACGTCGTCTGTGGGACATCATCATGTCCTCCACCTACGACTACGCCGAGCCCGGCTTTATCCTGATCGATAAAGTCAATGAAATGAATAACAACTGGTTTTGCGAAAACATTCGCGCCACCAATCCTTGTGGCGAATAACCGCTACCTCCCTACGGCAGCTGCTTACTCGGCTCTATCAATCTGACGCGTTTTGTGCAAAATCCGTTTACCAAACAAGCCAGCTTTGACTGGGCGACCTATCGTAAAACCATCCGCATCTTCACCCGTATGCTGGATAACGTCGTCGAAATCAACGGCCTCCCTCTCGCGCAACAACGTGAAGAAATCACCAGCAAACGTCGTCATGGCATGGGCTATCTGGGTCTAGGCTCGACCGTCACCATGCTCGGCATGCACTACGGTGATACAGCTTCTTGAGAGTTTACCGAAGAAGTCACCAAAGTGATGGCCGTAGAGGGCTGGCAAGCGGGATTGGCCTTAGCCAAAGAAAAAGGCCCCGCCCCGATCATGCAACAAATCTTTACCGTCACGGGCGAAATGCTGCACAAACGCCCAGAAATGATCGCGGATGGCTATAAAGTCGGTGACCAAGTTCCCGGCAAAGTGCTGCATGCTAAATACAGCCGCTATATGCAACAAATCGCGCAAGTACAGCCGGAACTGGTGGCTGAATTGGCAGAAGTCGGCGCCCGTTTTACCCACCACAGCTCCATTGCGCCCACAGGCACCATCTCGCTCTCCCTGGCGAACAACGCCAGCAATGGCATCGAGCCGAGCTTTGCCCACCACTATGCGCGTAACGTCATTCGGGCAGGCAAAAAATCCAAAGAAAAAGTCGACGTGTTCTCCTTTGAATTACTCGCCTACCGCGAAATTATCAATCCAGAAGCCATGCCATACAGCACCGATCCTGCTCAGCAGCTACCGGATTACTTTATTTCCGCCGATGCCGTCACCCCCAAACAGCACGTCGACATTCAGGCCGCTGCGCAAAAATGGATAGACTCCTCGATCTCCAAAACTGCCAATGTCCCTACCGACTATCCGTACGCAGATTTTAAATCGATCTACGAATACGCCTACGACAAAGGCCTAAAAGGTTGCACCACTTTCCGCTTTAACCCGGAAGTCTTCCAAGGGGTATTAGTCAAAGAATCCGATTTAGAAAACACCACCTACCAGTTCACCCTGGAAGACGGCGAAGTCGTCGAATTTAAAGGCAATGACGAAGTGGAATACGATGGCGAAATTCACAGTGCTGCGAATTTGTTTGATGCGTTGAAAGAGGGGTATTACGGTAAGTTCTGAGGATTTAGAATGCTCAATCAGTTTTCAGAATATGTTGTGTATGTAGATGAAAGTGGGGATCATGGTTTAAAAACCATAGACCCCTGCTACCCGATATTTGTATTAGCATTTTGCATCTTTAAAAAATCTGATTATGTTCAATCAGCAGTACCTTTATTGCAACAATTTAAGTTTGAACATTTTGGCCACGATCAGATTATTTTGCATGAAACTGATATTCGTAAAGATCGAGGAGACTTTACATTTTTAAGTAGTAAGCAGATGAAAAATGAATTTTTAAATCAATTAACTAGCATCATCCATAAGACACCATTTTTAATTATATGTACAGTAATTAAAAAAGAACAATATCGCGAGAGGTATACCACACCAGAAAACCCATATCACATTGCATTAAGATTTGGCCTTGAGCGTATTGCACACTTTTTACCAAAACCAATAAAATCGCTACACATCGTGGTAGAAAAGCGTGGAAAGGTAGAAGATGATGAATTAGAACTAGAATTTCGTCGAATTTGTTCTGGAAACAATTATATGCATCAACCACTTCCCTTTGAGTTAGTGTTTGCGGATAAAAAAAGTAACTCAGCAGGTTTACAACTTGCAGATATAGTGGCACGACCAATTGGACTTAACATATTAAAACCAAACCAACCTAACCGAGCATTTGAAATAATCAACGAGAAATTTTACCGAAGCGCGCAGGGCAACATAAATGGCTATGGATTAAAGTGTTTCCCATAAAAACAAAAAGCCCCGATGTAACCACCGAGGCTTTTTGTCGACCGGGAATCCCCAATCCTTCGAATGATTATCATTTAGAAATCAATTTAAGTCAAGCAAGCCTATCTATATTGAACAAATAAATTATTGACTCTCACTTGAAATTAACTCAACCCGATTTATATATAAAAATACATTAAAGGCTACCCCCTAATGGCACTCAAAATCGATAAAAAAATCGTTGGCTATAAAGTCATCAACAAAGACAGCGTCGAAGCCGCACCAGCAACAGTAGCGGAACAGTCTCTGGAAAGCATGCACGAAAACGTCGAACGTCCAGAAATTCTGGTCGGCTCCACGTACAAAATTAAAACCCCACAATCCGAACATGCGTTGTATATCACCATCAACGACATGATTCTGAACCAAGACACCGAACACGAAGAACGTCGTCCCTACGAAATCTTTATCAACTCCAAAAACATGGAGCACTTCCAGTGGGTGTTAGCTTTAACTCGCGTTATCTCCGCTGTGTTTAGAAAAGGTGGCGATGCGACCTTCTTAGTCGAAGAATTAAAAGCGGTATTCGACCCCAAAGGCGGCTACTTCAAAAAAGGTGGCGTATTTATGCCATCCTTGGTGGCTGAAATCGGTTATGCGATTGAAGCCCATATGAAACATATTGGCATGATCAAACCCGAAGCGATGAGCGATCACCAAAAAAAGTTTCTGGATGAAAAGCGTCGCGAATTTGAAGCGCAACACGGTTCGGCACAGGAGGGGCAGGCGTTTCCTGAAAAAGCAGTGTTATGCAGCAAATGCAGTACCAAGGCCATGGTGCTGATGGATGGCTGTATGACCTGTTTGAATTG
>SXIZ01000151.1 GCA_005779525.1 Methylococcaceae bacterium | reverse complement strand
TCCACGACTACCAACATCAATCACTTCAATTACTAAAAAATCATCCAAGCGCCTAAAAATGGCCCGATAGCCACCAATCCTAAGCCGATAACCTTCACGGCCTTCTAGCTTTTTAACATCAAGTCCGGCAAGGTTAGTCATAGCTAATGCATCAAACGCATGACTAAATTCCAAAGCAACTTTTGCTGACATTTTAGCTAAGGCTTTAATGACTGATTTTCTATAGATGATTTTATACATAGATTCAATTATAGCATAATGCTATTATTTATATGTAGCTATAGCAAAGTATCCGATTGCAGTTTTCTCTTTCCCAAGCTGGAGCTTGGGAAAGAGAAAAACCGTTCTTTAGTTCTTAGATACTGAAAAATTTGACATGATTAGTCTGTGAGCTTAATTTTTTGCTCCTAAAGCTGTCTGCTTAACATGCACCATAAGCTTGCGTAATTCTTCCAGTACGACGACTGAGCTGGAAATCGCGATAACCGCCCCCCATTCCGATAGACTTAAATCTGTAGTTGCAAAAATGTTTTGTGCTAGCGGCCAGTGCACTACCAAAATCTGTAATCCTACAACACTGAGCAGTGCCACCCACAGCATGCGATTTTTAAACAGCTCTTGGTTAAACAGCGTGTGGCTTTCGTTACGGGCGTTAAACACATTAAATACTTGAAAAAATGCAAATACGCTGAACGCGAGCGTAGCGGCATGTTCGGCATGGCCCTGTGTTAAGGCGTAATATAGCGTTCCTAAGGTCCCGCAGGCCATGAGCAGTCCAAAACCGAATACTTGGCGCATCCGTTTGCCATTTAAAATTCTGGCGGCAGGGTCGCGTGGGGGTGAGTCCATATTGCTTGGGCTACAGGGATCGACACCCAACGACATCGCGGGTGGTCCATCCATGATGATGTTAATCCATAACAGTTGCACGGCGGTAAAAGGGACAGGTAGGCCAAGCAACGGTGCTGTCGCCACCGTAATAATGGCGCCGATATTAGTTGATAATTGAAAGCGGACAAATTTAACGATATTGGCATAAATACCACGGCCTTCGCGCACTGCGGTACACAAACTGGCAAAATTATCATCGGTTAAAATCATCGCGGCGGCCGCTTTCGCGACATCGGTACCGCTAATGCCCATGGCAATACCAATATCTGCCGTTTTCAGCGCTGGCGCATCATTAACACCATCCCCGGTCATGGCCACCACGTGCTTTTGTGCTTGTAGGGCTTTGACGATACGTACTTTTTGCTCGGGGGCGGTGCGCGCAAATACGCTGATGTCATTGATTTGAGCTGCCAAAGTGGCATCGTCTAATGCTGTTAGCCGCTGGCCTTCCAAGACGGCTCCACGTAATCCCAGGGTTTTGGCAATTGCCGCAGCGGTTTGCGGATGGTCGCCAGTAATCATTTTGACGGCAATGCCCGCATGCTGACATTGCGCAATCGCCGCTGCTACCTCCGCGCGCGGGGGATCCATTAAGCCTATTAGCGCAATAAATGTCAGGTCCTGAATATATTCAAATAAATCTCGGTTAGCATCAAACTCACTTAAAGGCAGGGTGCGGCTGGCGATGCCTAAAATCCGTAAACCTTGCTCTGCTAATGTTCTATTGTTTAGCAGCACGGCTTCGGTATCGAGCGCTTCAGGTAGGTCGGCATGCCCGAGCATGTTATGAGAACTGCTGAGTAAAATTTCAACTGCGCCTTTGATAAAGATGCACAGCTCCGTTCCGTGGGTATGAAAGGTCGCCATAAATTTATGCTCTGCATCAAAAGGGATTTCTGCAACCCGTGGGTACTCGGTCTGAAGCTGGCTAATATCCAGCCCACCTTTGGCAGCTAACACCAGTAATGCGCTTTCCATGGGATCTCCGAGAGCCTGAGCATCTTTGACTTGGCTATCGTTACAGAGCACGAGTGGGCGTAATAACGCTTCTAAGGCAATGGGGTCTTCAGTTTGCACAATGGCGCCTTCTGCTTGATAACCTTCTCCGGTCACCTGCAAGCTACGTCCACGGTAATAGACTGCACGGGCGGTCATCTGGTTGAGGGTTAAGGTGCCAGTTTTATCGGTGCAAATGACCGTGGTACAGCCTAAGGTTTCTACCGCCGCTAAGCGCTTAACCAGTGCACGTTGCCGCGCCATACGGTGCATACCTAATGCCAGGGTGACCGTAACCACCGCGGGTAAGCCTTCCGGGATAGCGGCGATCGCTAAGGCAATGGCCGTCATAAGCGTTTCTACTAAGGGTTCGCCGCGCCATAAGGCACTGCTAACGATCACGCTGATAATGCCGATAGCAATAAACGCTAGCTGCTTACCCAGAGCATCTAATTGCAATTGCAACGGCGTGGCACTGACCTCGGTCTGCGCTAACAGCTCTGCTAGCTTACCCATGGCTGTCTGCATTCCGGTGGCAGTAACCAGCATTTCAGCACGGCCACGCGTGACCGCGGTGTTCATAAATAGCATATTGCTGTGTTCCGCTAAGGCGAGTTTTGCATCAGCGAGCGCCTGCGGGTGTTTCGCGACGGGCAGGGATTCACCCGTTAAAGAAGATTCATCCACTTCCAGTCCATGGGCTACCAGTATGCGTCCATCAGCAGGGATTTGGTCGCCAGCTTCTAACAGCACAATATCGCCGGGGACTAATTGGTCGGCGACAAGTGTTTGTGTTTGGCCGTCGCGTCGAACTTTACTCTGCAAAGCCAACATGTTTTTTAATGCGGCTAAGGATTGTTCTGCGCGCAATTCCTGATAAAACCCTAAACTAGCATTAATAACCACTACTGTCAAAATGACGAGGGCATCTTGGATATCACCCATCATGCCCGCAATACATGCCGCTAGCAGCAAAATCATTACCAACACATTTTTGAATTGGGCAAAAAATAGCCTCCAGTGAGAGGTTGCTTCAGCTTCGGCTAAGCGATTCGCGCCAAATTGCTTTAAACGTTCGCTGCTTTGTGTGCTGCTTAAACCACTCGCCAGTTCAGTTTCTTGCTGTGCTAACGCTTGCGTTACTGTTAAGGTATGCCATAAAGGCTGTGCTTGAGTATTTTCACCCTGGGGCTCGGGGTTATCGAGCGGCTGCTGTTGCTGCAACCACGCCTGCCAAACGGCTAATAATACCGCTAGGATGACTGGCCCCATAAATATCCCCACGGTACCAAACGCCGACAAGCCGCCTAAAACGCCGAACATCACCACTAACAAAGGAACCCGACTGGCGCCACTAATCACCAGCGGGCGAATTACATTGTCGACGGTACTGACGACCAAAAACCCCCAGAGCATCAGCCCCACGCCTTGCAGATATTGATCTGTTAACAACAGCATCACCGCGATGGGAAACCACACCAAGGTCGCACCCATAGGTACCATGGCGAGTATGGCCGTCAGTACTCCAAATAACACAGGCGCTTGCACCCCGGCAATAGCATAGGCAACTCCGGCCATCATCCCTTGCGCCATGGCAGCAAGCACTAAACCATACACGACCGCGCGTGTGGTATTGCCTATCGCTAAAAGATAGGTATTTTGATATTTACCTAAAAACTGAATTAAGCCACGCCGTAACTGCAGTATGGCGTGTTCACCATCACGAAAGCCAAAAAATACCGTCACTAAAATAACGCCTAACTTCACAACCGCAGCACCTATATTGCCTAGAAGTTGTGCAAAACGGCCTAGCCATTGCTGCACAACCGATTGCAGTTCAGCGATGAGTTCCGCCCGGTCGTGGCTTAGACGATCAATTTGACTTTGTAAATAATGCCCAATTCCTGGCAGGCGACGAATAGCCTCGGGGAGTTGTAAGCCGTTTGCGCTGTTATGACTGAACAACGCTTGATAAGTTGTGCTCAGTTCCACGCGCAGCATCTCAAGCAAAACATAGCTTAAGGAGACTAAAACTACCGCTATCCCCAGGGTCATCAAAGCAGCACTGAGTGTAGCGCGTTGCTGCAGACGGGATTTTAACCATTGATAGGGTGGCCAAGCGACATAAGTAATAATCAGCGCCCAGACCAAGGTGAGCAGAAATTCCTGCAAGACCCAAAAACTGAGCAGTAATAATCCCCCCAGCAGTAAGCGCGGAATCCAAATATGATTCAAGGTATTTTCTTCCGTCATGTTTAATGCTCCGGCAGGACAAATCTGCTATGTGTGGTGCTAATTCACACTCCAGATGGAGGAGAACAATTCCATCGTCAAGGCAAGACTCTGATCCTAGAAACAGCTGCTCTTTCTAGGCTGATAAGATCGACTACCTGACGAATTTTGCTTACATATACTACAACAACTGAGTAAAAGCTATGCGGTACGCTGCTTTCAAGGGGGATCACATAGTCGCTCTTAGATAAATCAATCAGATAGAGCAATATCAGGTAATGAGTTTATGCTTATCAAGTTCATTTGCCATTAAGTTTTACTTTTGTACTTTTAAAATGTAGATATGCAGAATTTATTTGCGTGATGACAGGAAAGCTAAGCACCTCTTGAGGTATAGCATGTTATTACGTCATATCGCCTGCAGGTTGGACTGTAAACTCAAGGCGCTGTAGTTTGCAACATTAGCAGCGTCTACTCGTTAGGGATTTATGTGTATTTTTTACTATATAAAAATTGAAAAAAAATATTAATTTTGCAATTTTTAAGTGAAAAATATTTGTTGTTGTTGTAAAATTTTAAGTGTTGATTGTGGGACGATAGATCAAAATACAACACCGTTCGGAAATATGGTCAGTCTTGAGTAAAGATGTATTGAGTCCCACAATAACATATCAACCTGAATAGCTGTTGGGTCTTCTAAAGTCCATTCACCTGCGCTTGCTAAGGGTTCTGCAGCATTTTTTAGGATCATTGAGTTAGAACATAGTTTATGAATATCAAGGAACTCAAGCTAACAGTCATTTTACGAGTTGATGCTTATGTCCCTTAAATATGAATTCAGTGAAAATCATGAATTAATCATTACTGTAGGAGATTCTTTTGGATTTATCGACCATAAGTCATTTTTTGAAATTATCAAGCAAATTACTCACAATATCAGTAGCATTATTTTAGATTTCCAACGAACGACATTTATAGATTACTCAGCATTAGGCATGATCTTGATTCTTCGAGACTTGACTATTGAGCAACAAAAGAAATTAAATGTTATTAATTTACAACCTGAAATTAAATTTTTGTTAAAAGCTGTAGAGTTAGATAAGATTTTAAATATCTAAATTAATGACGGTATAACTTATTCAGAGCTGCGAAAATAGCATTGTAGAAGAGAATATTGTCATTTTTATATAACCATTTTTAGCTAATATTACTGGAATAATAGATTAATTTAATTCTCTTTCGACGAAGATTTTTAATTTTTCCAACGCTAATATTGCACCAGGGTTAGGGCGAAATAGCACATATTCTTCAACCACCTGATCAAGGTATTTCTGATAGATAGGCAACGATATGCAATATGAATTTCAAAGCTGTCCATTTTGCGATAATCACCCTCAGATCGAGCGTATAAACGCTAATGGCACGCAGCGTCTTAAACATCATTGTAGTTTGATTGCTTACGAAAAAACTTTTCCAGAGTTTAACCTTGGGCAGATTAGCGCTTGTTGGAATGATTTACTCGGGCTATCGATGAATAATTTATTGTTACTAACTACTAAAGAATAAAGCTTGCGATAACCAGCTTGGTGTAACGCAAAGTATATTGCAATACAAGCAAGATAAACTTACATAATTTCGAATAGCGCTAATAAATTTAATTACATAACTACGGTGCGAAATTTAGATAGCCGCAGCATAATTTGATGGGCTACGATTTTGTTGCCATTCAATAAATTTATGCGCCGACATCGGGCGAGCAATGCCATAGCCTTGACCAACTTCACAGCCTAATTTCAGTAATAATTCAAAATGCTTATGGGTTTCTACCCCCTCGGCCACGGTGAGTAAGTTAAACGAATCCGCTAGGGCAATAATACCTTCGACGATTGCTTGGTCACTTGGATCGTTCAGCATATTGCAGACAAAAGTCTGATCGATTTTAAGCGCCAAGACCGGGAGCGCTTTCAAGTAAGTTAAGGAGGAGTATCCAGTACCGAAATCATCAATGGCAAAGGGTATACCTAATTTATTTTTAATATCTAAAATAATTTGTGCAGATTCTTCTATTTTTAAAGCCGAAGTTTCGAGGATTTCTAATTCTAATAATTCGTGGTTAATATGGGTAAATTGTTTCAAAGCGGCATCCAGTTTGTGGATGAAGTCTTGATGTTGTAATTGTCTGCCTGCAATATTGATACTTATCGGAATCTCAAATCCTAACTTGGACCAGATTTCAAGTTGCGACAAAGCGCTGAAGATTACCCAATCGCCGAGTTCGATGATCAGATCACTGTGTTCAATTTGTGGCAAAAAATCTCCAGGATTAAGTAAGCCGCGTTCAGGATGGTTCCAACGTATTAAGGCTTCGACGCCAACTAACTTCCCGGTCCGCATTTTTATTTTGGGCTGATAGAACAGCTCAAACTCATTGTGTTGCAGGCCTTGATGTAGGCGTTTTAAGCTTTCATTTTGATTGCGGATTTCTATATCGAGCTCTGGATTATAGAGGTGGTAACAATTTTTTCCTGCTTGTTTGGCCGCATACATCGCATGGTCGGCATGTCGTAATAAGGTATCGGATTCCTCATCGTCCAACGGAAATAAGGTAATCCCGATGCTGGCACCAAGCAAAATACGCTTAGCGTTGATGAAAATTGGTTTATGAATAGCTTCTAAAATGCGTTCGATACTGGCTTTATAGGCATCGTGGTCTTCCAGATCGACTAATAAAATTACAAATTCGTCTCCTCCTAGGCGTGCAAGCGTGTCTTCCTTACGGATAGCATTCTGAATGCGTTGTGCAATTTCAATCAGCACTAAATCACCCGTTTGATGTCCCAGTTCATCGTTCACAGGTTTGAAGCCATCTAAATCTAAATAACAGATCCCCAGTAATTTTTGTTCACGTTGGCTTTTGGCAATCGCTTGCTGCATTTGAAGTAAAAGAGACGTCCGATTAGGCACGCCTGTTAATAGGTCGAATTTAGCCATGTGTTCAAGTTCATATTCGCGTTGTTTGAGCAGCGTGATATCTGAGGCAATACGGACATAATGTTTGAGATTACTGCGGGGGGAGGTTATTCCCAGAATCGTGACCCACTCGGGATAGCTTTCCCCAGTGCTTTTTTTATTCCAGAGTTCTCCCGCCCAATAGCCGTGCTGATGAATTTCTTCCCAGATTGCTTGAAATTTACTGCCAAATTCTGAGTTGGAGCTAAAACAGTGATAATTTTTGCCGATGACATCTCTGCGGTCATAGCCAGTAATCTTAGAAAATGCTTGGTTAATGTCAATGATGCGGTATTTTTCGTCCGCAATTAAGATCGCTTCTTTGGAATGTTTGATGATTTCCATAGAGAAACTTAATCTTTCTTGATATTGGCTAAGAGCAATATTTTTTTGCACTCTTAATTTGGTCGTGACAGGCTTAATCGGTTTAGTGATGTAATCAATGGCACCGATTTTTAAACCGTAACTTTCTGAAGCATCATCGTCGGCGGCAGTAATAAAAATAATTGGAATATCGCGCGTTTGGCTATCGGCTTTGAGCTTGATACAGACTTCGTAGCCATCCATGCCCGGCATAAAAATATCCAAAAGGATTAATGCAATACCGGAATGGGATTTAGCGATTTCTAATGCTCGTTGACCATTGCTTGCAACTTTTATGCGATAGTCATCCTTAAATAAGCGCGCCAAGAGCTGTTGGTTGGCGCGCACATCATCGACGATTAAAATCAAAGGATTTTGCTTGTGTGTATTTAAATCCACCGATAACATATTAATAATCCTTTAAAATTTTTAATATGACTCTAGCCGCATGATAGTTGGTGGCATAAATTAATTTTAACATTGTGGTGAATTGCTCGGTTTTATCCGCGGGCAGCAATGACTGAATCTCAGAAAGCAGCGTTTCATCGATAAAATCATCGTGTTGCAAAAGCGTATCCAAGTTTTCGAGTGCGAGCTGTAGTTGGTATTGATCTTGAATTTTTGGGGGAGGATTAAAGGATTTCACCAATAGGGATAACTGTTGCATGCATGTGGTGGTCTCACTTATCCAATGCTCATAAGTGCTGATTTCGTAATAACCTTGCTTTAATTGGCTATCCAGGGCATTGCTGGCTAGTGACATCGTTGTGGCACCAAGATTCCCGCTCACACCTTTAAAGGTATGTAATAGTCTTTCGGCGAGCTCAAATTTACCTTGTTGCATCAATTGAGTAATGGTATTGGGGTAATTTTGGAAATCCGTGAGAAAGGGCTTGAGCATCTCAATAAGGCTGGCAAAATCGCCTCCGAGCATGCTGATAATATTCTGAAAATTACATCCAGGTATGGCTGGCGCATTTTCGAACTCAGAGCTAGGAACATTATGCTGGGACAGGGCGCCGTGATGATCATCTGCCTGAATTATTTGGTTTAGCACGCTCCCAAGAACTAAGTCATCGTTATTTATAGTATCAGGCATAGTCATAGGGTTCAGGGTTGAATTGAGTGCAACTGAAAATTAGTACGGGATAGGCATGAACTCATGCATTTAATGGATAATTAACACCTTTTTTGAAAATTTAAGCTTGTGTATAGTCCCTAGGTTTTGCTTATGATGAGCCGAGCTAACCCCTCTAAACATGTATTCCATAAACTATCACTTCCAGCACTCGCAAAATTAGGTTTGTCCAAGTCTACAATCCCCCTGCATTTTGGAATTCAGTTTTTTATCCTAGAAAGAGCAGTTGAAAGCCTGTAACACCGTTCGTGCTTAGCCAGTCGAAGCATGGACGATGGGTGTTTCAGGCGTTCACCCGATGGGGGAGTCATTTAAATTCCGCTCATGCTTCGACACTGCTCAGCACGAGCGGAATTTAGATGACTCAACTGCTCTTTCTAAGTTTATGCATTAGAGGAGCCCGGCATTGCTTAGGCCCTAGACTTTATAAATACAGGGGGCTGCTGCTGGAGTTTTGGTATCAAATTCCAGATTGGCTAGAAGTCATTGCGATCAAAAATTTTTTCAATTTTTTCTTTTAAGGTCGCCGCAGTGAGCGGTTTAACAATGTAACCGTT
>SXIZ01000150.1 GCA_005779525.1 Methylococcaceae bacterium | reverse complement strand
GGGTGAGGTATTGTTTATGGCCTGCCGGAAGTTTACTTAATACCCGTGATTGCACGTTTAACTGTTGTGCCGTCGGATGATTAAATAGAAATTGTACTTGCGCGTTGTTTTGCTGATCAAAGCTTACCTTGCCCACCGCATCCGTTTTAATGACCGCGTTATCGACATAGAGCACAAATTGTTCTGCTACCCACTGGGCAATAGCGGGCTTGGCGGCATCCATTTCAGCGGGGGTGACTTCCGCATCCTGATCACTGTCCATCGGATTGAACGCTTCAATATCCTGAATCGCAAAAGTCAGTGTGGCCTTGATGTCAGTTGCGCCTAACGTGATTTCAGCAGAACTCAGTCCAGGTGGGTGCGCCAAGGCAAGTTGTCCGCTAAATACCAGGGTCAAAAAAAGTAAAAGTTTAGGGTTAAACATTGTTTCCATCTCCACAGATTAGAGGCTTGTTGGTCTCAAAACCTGAATTTAGAGCGCAGCTAACCCTCAGGGTATCGTGCAACTCCGATAAATTAAAAAAGCCGGTTTTACTTCGGTTTCCTAAAATAAAACCGGCAGAGGGGGTATGACTAAATTGTTAGTGCATAGGATTTAAAAATTAACCGTGATCGTTGCGCGTACCATGCGTGGCTCTACCGGATGGCGCAAAATTCCAGTTTGCGCTGCAGCGCCTGCGGGATAGGCGTAGTCGTAAGCGTAGGCGATATCGTTTTTCTGAGAATCGAAAATATTGAAAACGTCGATTTCAAATTTGTATTGTTTTTGCTTATAGCCCGTACCCACATTGACGACATTAGTATCACCCGACCAAAAATTACCTGAAGTATCTAATGGCATGGAGCCGAAATGACGTAGACGAATAGTGCCGAATAAACCATTAGGGGCAACTACGGTTGCACCCGTACTAATTACTCTGCCTACGGAGTTGGGCACATAATTATTAGTTTCACCTTCTGGGGTTTCAGCGTAGCGTGCACTGGTTAATGCCAAGTCGGCATCTAAGGTAAGCCAGTCGGTGGGTTTGTAATAGTTGTCAAATTCAACACCATAGCGATGCGATTTACCGTTGACATCGGTAGTACCCGCATCACCGACAAACACTAATTCTTGGCTGCTTTCCAACCACCAGAAGGCTACCGTGGAATTCAAGCCGGGGATAAAGCTCGTCCGAAAACCTGTTTCCGCCCCGCGCGACCAGGCCATAGGCTTAATTCTGGTGGCACTGCTATCCAGTTTTTCGCCGCTAGCTGGGTCAATTTGCAAGGTAGTGCCACGCGCATCATTGGAGTGGTAGCCATAGCCGCCATTGATGAAAAATTCAGTGTCATACCAAGGGCCCATCACTAGATTAAATTTTGGGCTGATCAACATTTGCCCGCGATGGCCGGAGTTTGCCGCGAGCGTTGCTGGGTCTCCAGAACCAGTAGCCAAGGCTGTTACATCGTTATTTAAGAAGTCACCCCGCACCGCAGAAATAGTACGAACTTTTTCATGCCAATAGGTTTGGTTTTTGAGGTAAGCGCTGACCGTGGTCACGCTCGCATCGTTATGACTGACCGTACTGCGGTATTGTCTGCCTTGGGTATGGTCCAAGCCTAAATCCATAATCTCATCGTGACGTAATTGCACGCCAACGGTGTTATCCATATCAAAACCCAGTATTTTATTAAAGCGCGTATGATCGAAGTTACCACCCGTTTGAATGCGATGTTCAAATTGATGAATTTGATCACCCTGCACGGGATTATCTAAATACCCGGTAAAGTTAGAATATAAATCGATGTCGTAATATAAGACATAAGCGTTGGCGTCGTTTTTCCAGTTATCGCCCTTATTCCAGAAGTTACTGGATAAGCTATAGCGTTGACTGTTGCCACCATCGGTATTGTCCCAGGTGTCATAAATGCCTAATGTGCCATTGTCAGTGAGTGCTTTAGGGATTTGGTTGGTGGCGTTCCAGGTGTTATGGTAGCCTTTGGCGAATACCGAAACACCCCAAGTGCCTTCGTCTAAGGTATAACGCAGCATGCCATTGAATTTTTTGGAATCTTCCGGCTGTTGCCAGACGCCATCGTATAAATTAAATTCCGCACCATACAAAAAATCGCCACTACCGAGTTTATGCGAGTTAGCAATCAAGGTGCGATAGAAGCCATATTCACCGCCAGTAAATTTGGCTATCCCTTGATCGAGCTTTTTCATAGAATGCATACGCGCATAACCTGCAGAAGCAAAATCACCGACCTCGGCATAGTAAGGGCCTTTGCCATACTCGATTTTATCGGTTAATTCCGGAATTAAGCTGTTGATATCCATATATCCTTGACCATGCGCATGCGTGGTCATATTCATCGGGATGCCATCGACATTGGTGGTAAAGTCGGTCCCATGGTCCAAGTTATAGCCACGCAAGAAATACTGGTTCGCTTTACCTGAACCACTGTGCTGGGTTGCGACCGCACCCGGTACGACCTCAACTAATTCGCCATTGCGTGATACCGGACGATATTCAAATTGCGCTTGGCTGACTTCACCTTGAGATGCTGATCCTGTTAAACCGATCAGATTTTTAGCACGACCTGCTTCAACCACCATTTCATCTAATTGTTGCGCTTGCTCCGCCGTCTTACGAGGCTGCGACTTTTTTACGCTAAGCTTGGGTTTTGTATTCTGCTCTGAGCCGTTAGTCTCTGCTTGAATACTGGGCGTCATTGCCAAACTGCAGGCTAAGACCAGTAAGCGAACTGGAAATTGGAGTTGGGTTGCATGCATCGCTAAGTGTTTTGAACTGAGTTTCATGGTTTTGTGTATTTAAGTTATTGTTATTATTAAAAATAGTTTTAGTTTAAGCCAGCAAGTTGAGATAGCTGATTGGAGGCGGTTTAACTACTGCCAACAGTGGAGGGTCGGTAAGTAAATGATTTTGAAAAATGTCGGCATAAGCGCTGACTTTTAACGAAAGTGCTACTGCTAGGCTATTTGTTGCTAGCAGAGCGTATGACATTGGCTCGGAGTCGATCAGGCACAAAGGCTTTGTGCATTCTGAATTGAGGTTGTAGGCGGCAAAATGAGCGTGCATGAGCAGCTCAGCTGCACGAACAAACTGTGCATCCAACGCATGCAGTGTAGAAGTTAGATGAGGCCGTGCAAAATAGAGGGGGGTTAATTGCGCTACGGGAGCGTCAATTAGAAAATATTGCGGGGAGAAACAACTGGTTAAGCGGGAAAAATCGGGGGTAACAAACAATTCTGGCGGAGAAGTTAATCCTACGCCGCTACTATGTAAGCAGGTGCCTGGGGAGTTATTAATATCTGGAAAATAGGCATTAAAGCGGCACATTATCCGATTAATATCCATCAGAAAAACACGTTTTTGCGCACTATATGCTGCCAAGACTACGAGTCTATCGAGCTTAGCGTTTAAAGCAAATGATTGCTCTAAGTTGGGCGAAACTGTGTAGTATTGTTCCGTAATAGAAAAAGCCTGGTAATTGCCTGTAGCTTGAGGGATCGCTGCTAAAGGGGGGCTGGCAAAAGTTTGTTGACACTGTTGTGTTCGCTGCTCCGAGTGAAAGAGCTTAAACACATCGGTAAAAGTGCTGGTTTGCTTGTAATCCTGAAATCCTAAGCGGCTATCCGCATTACTGGCCTGGCTAATGTTAGCTGTGAGCAAAGTCATCATGCTTACAATGCTGAGCACGATTAATTTGGCAACTAAAATTCCAGCGCCGTGTAACAGCAAGGTCGCCAACATAAAACCTAGGGTATAAGAAACTAGGCTGGCAGAAGCAGATATTTCTTGTCCGTGCGCAAAGCCGTGAAAAAAAGCAAAGAAGCCAACGATTAAAACGTTGATTTGCGTGCTAAAGCGAATTTTACGGGTAATTAAGACACTGAAAACCGCGCAAGATAAAAGAATAATACCTTCAACGCTCGGGATAGATAAACCAGCCGCACCAGCTATGCCACCGAGACTCATCACACTGACGAAGACTAACGGTAAGATCCAGATAGCTTTGCCACGCATTTGCGCAGCCCAGATACCCACTGCCAGCATGGTGACTAAATGATCCCAGCCTTCTAAAGGATGGCTAAAACCGTGACTCCAGCCACTGCTATCCAAGCTTGCTAGTTGCTGAGCCAAGAATGCCAATAATAATAACACTGGCAACACGATAGTCAGCAGGCTGGTGAATGACCACGCCTTTGATGCTGAAAATTGGTTGTAGTGTTTAAACATGGTGTCGTTGTATTTAGTTAGGGTTTAAAAATTGGATTAGTTTAAACAAATTTTTGTTATTAGCAAACTGCATTTATTTTGTGCGCTAATTAGCAATTCGAAGTTTGTCAATTTTTGGAGTTTATTCAAGTGTTCTACTTAATTAACATGTTCCTCGAAACTGAGGTTAGAGTGAATTACCAACTTTCAGGATAGCGGCTATCCATGCCGCAACAAGCCTTACACTTGACATACTCGTTAAATCACAGTAATTTGACAAATTTTTTTAATCAACAATCTGGTTACAAG
>SXIZ01000149.1 GCA_005779525.1 Methylococcaceae bacterium | reverse complement strand
TGATCCCGATTCCAGATACCAGCCGAACTGCTGCCTTGCAACTA
Organism: Methylococcaceae bacterium; assembly: GCA_005779525.1. Classification (GTDB taxonomy): domain Bacteria; phylum Pseudomonadota; class Gammaproteobacteria; order Methylococcales; family Methylomonadaceae; genus SXIZ01. The sequence continues at coordinate 6,483 of SXIZ01000149.1, read as the reverse complement.
GCCAATGTCCTCGGTGTAAAATACCGGGAAGGCTTTATTAAAAATCGCTATATTGGTCGCACCTTCATTATGCCCGGTCAGCAAATGCGAAAAAAATCCGTGCGCCAAAAACTCAATGCGATTGAATTAGAATTTGAAGGTAAAAATGTGTTATTGGTGGATGATTCCATCGTGCGCGGTACGACCTCCGAGCAAATTATCCAAATGGCTCGCGATGCGGGCGCCAAAAAAGTATATTTTGCCTCTGCTGCGCCCCCGGTTAGATACCCGAATGTCTATGGCATAGATATGCCAGCTGCACAAGAGTTGATTGCTCATGGGCGGGATGAAGCTGAGATTTGTAAAGAATTGGGTGCGGATCGCATTATTTATCAGGATTTGAATGATCTTATTGATGCGGTGCAAAAAGGGAATACAGAAATTAAACATTTTGATACCTCCTGTTTTGATCATCAATATATTACGGGTGACATTGATGACGCCTATTTAGAGCGAATTGAAAGTCTGCGCAATGATAAGGCGCAAAGCAACCGCAATTCAGCGGAATTATTTATTGAGATGCAAGGTTCTGATTAATTAAGAGTATTTGCTTTGCAGTCATCCCTAACAGTTGTTTGCGATTATGAGTGATAAAAAAATAGATTGGCAAGATTTTGCGCTAGAAACACAAGCTATTCGTGCTGGGATACAACGAACCCCAGAAGATGAGCATAGTATTGCGATGTTTCTAACCTCCAGCTATGTATTTGCAAGTGCAGAAGAAGCCGCATTGCGCTTTACTGGACAAAAGCCGGGTAATGTCTATTCGCGCTTTAATAACCCCACCGTGCGTGCTTTTCAAGAGCGCTTAGCGTTGATGGAGCAAGGGGAAGCATGCTTGGCTTTTGCTTCCGGGATGGCGGCCATTATGGCGGTAGGTATGAGCCTACTTAAAGCTGGCGACCATGTGGTTTGTTCGCGCGGGGTGTTTGGTAACACCGTAATGCTGTTTCAAAATTATTTTGCCAAATTCGGGGTGGTCACTGATTTTGTCGACTTGGTGGATATTAATGCGTGGGAGCAAGCAATCCAGCCGAATACACGCTTATTATTTTTGGAAACCCCATCAAATCCCTTAACCGAAATTGCAGATATCCAAGCGTTAGCGAATCTTGCACATGCGCATAATAGTCTGTTAGTTGTGGATAACTGCTTTTGTACGCCCATCCTCCAGAAACCACTATTGCTGGGTGCGGATGTGGTGGTGCATTCAGCTACCAAATATATTGATGGTCAAGGGCGCTGTGTTGGTGGTGCTGTGGTCGCCAGTCAAGAGTTGATCGACAAATCCTTTTATCCGTATCTGCGGACAGGGGGGGCGACCATGAGTGCTTTCAATGCTTGGGTGTTCCTGTCGGGATTAGAAACGCTCAGTGTCAGAATGCGTGCACATTGCGAAAATGCACTCGCCTTAGCACAATGGTTGGAACAACAACCTACGGTGACCAAAGTATATTATCCGGGTTTGGCATCACATGCGCAGCACGCATTGGCTCAACGCCAACAAGCGTATTTTGGCGGAGTATTAAGCTTTGAGTTAACTGGCGGCAAAGAGCATGCCTGGAAATTAATTGATGCGACTCAAATGTTGTCAATTACCGCTAATCTTGGGGATGTTAAAACCACGATTACCCACCCAGCGACGACCACGCATGGGCGCTTAACGCCAGAGGCGCGCGCTGCTGCGGGCATTAGCGATGGTTTGCTTAGAATTTCGGTGGGTTTGGAACATATAGATGATATTAAACGCGATATCAGTCGAGGCTTATAACTCAAAACACTCATTAAGAGGATGACAGTCATGGTTGAGAATAGGCAGGCTTACAGAAAAAACTTAATCTCAAGTGGACAGTTATATGCCGCTGGAGAATTGTTAAATTTTATTGGTTACGATGTTTCGGTGAAAGGGATGTCCGTAGAAGTGATTCCGGGATCCTTTCTTGCAGACGCGGAAGATTTTGAAAATTTAGTCAAAGAAAATGCGACGGTCGAAATCTTTGTTAAAGATTTAATGCTAACGGGAGAAGCCGATATTATTTGGGTGGTTAATGAAGACGATGCTATCCACCTAGGGCTGGAATTTAAGAATGTCATCTATAACGCCGAAAAGCTTTGGCATAAGCGGCGGTATTTTCGTAAATCCAAACGAGCGCCCGGGCTCTTGCTGGCGGATGAGCAAAAATTTGCCTTCGAGAGTATCAATATCTCTGTGGACGGAATGATGATTCATTTGGTCGAAGGGGATGAAGTCTCAAAGCCCAAGGACGCTAAGTTTTCTGTTGGGTTTGTCGTTAAAATTATCTCGCAAGCGTTAAGTATTAAAGCCGTCGCTAAAATCGCCTGGATAGACACTGAAACCAAAACCACGATGGGTTTACGCTATTTATCGGTCGAGAATGCCTGATTATGATTGCTATTCCATTGTTTTTGTTGATTTTTAGGCTCGCTTTTGCCTTGCTCGAAGTATAATGTCTGCGTAATTGCTTTCCTACCCGCTTGAGTGAATGTTTGATCATTAGCTCAATCACAAGCTTTGATTTAATATTAAATGCTAACTTGCTTGCTTGAGTTCCCCATTCTGCTGGCGTCATTGCCGTGCAGGTAGAGATTCTCGCTTTAATGAAATTTACCTTCAAATTCCTCATAACGCCTCCCGCAAACTTCATTCCAAAGTTAGCGGCTAAAGCAGCCCCCCATTTGGGGGAATTGCTACGCCCTAAAATCAACATATAATTTCAGCATTGCCGAAATAAAGGCCTAATTAGCAAGCTGCTACAGCTATGCCCCCGCAATGCTTTTAAGTGTTTCGCCAGTTATTTGCATTCGTCTCGCAACTCCTAGCATCACCTGATCACTTTTTTGCAACTGACTGTTCTTAATGACAATATGCGTAGTAAATTTATTGATAACTTAACTATTGGAACGAAAGTCGTTTGGTCGGTAGCTTTCACCGTGTTTTTTGGTTTTGGTAGTCTGATTGCCATCGTGGGATTTAATATCTTTGATAATGCGCGTACCGCAGGGTATAAGCAAGTGCGCGAGCAATCGGAGGCGTATGCGCATGAAATTTCGAATTTTTTTGCCGTAAATTTTATGCCGCCGCTTTTAATGGCGCGAGCAGTGCAAGGTATGAAAAACCAAGGACTGCCCTCTCGGAAAATGACCGATGCCATGATTATGAGCATGCTGGAAAATGTTCCTGCAGCTTCTGGATTGTGGATGATTTGGGAAGCGAATGCCTTTGATGGTAAAGATTCGGAGTATCGTAAAGACTGGCCGACACATGATCCAACGGGGCGATATATTCCCTATATGACGCGATCAGAAAGTGGTATTAAACACGATACTTTGCTGGATAGCGAGCAGCTACACTATGCTGAAGCTTTTCGGGAGGATGCCACAAATTATAAACCACCCTATGACCAGCCTGGTTGGGGGGATTTTTATCGGCTAGCAAAGGAGCGAGCTAAAAATACGGTCACCGAACCCTTTCCTTATGAAGTTCAAGGACAAGCTACCTTGTTAAGCTCTCTCGAAGCCGTCATGACCGGTAGTACAGGAAAAGTACTCGGGGTGGCAGGGGTTGATATTCCGCTGAAGAGCTTGCAAGCCCTAGTCAGTACCTATAAACCATTTAGCACGGGGTTTGTGACGCTAATTTCAAACGGTGGATTATATGTGGTGGCACAGAATCCAGAGCTCATCGGTAAACAATATGATAAAGCTGTGCTCTCATCTGCACTCTTTGAGAACATCAGTCAAGGACGGGTAGAGCAAATGATGCATGATAATAGTTTTCTAGTTTGGCGAGCAATTAAAGTGGGCGATACTGGGCAAAACTGGGTTATGGGTGTCAGTGTTCCGCTTGATGCCATTCTCGCCTCGGCGATCCAGGCGCGCAATCAAACGCTATTGTTAGGGGGCTTATTTATTGTGAGTATTTTGCTAATATTGTCAGCTCTACTCAAGGTCCAAACCCAGCCGTTGCGCCATTTAGCCGAGCTTATGGAAGAATTGGCCTCGGGGGATAGAGATTTAACACGTAGATTACCCGTCAATTCAAAAGATGAAATTGGGGTAATTAGCGAGGCATTTAATCGTTTTGTGCTGCAACTACAAAACATGCTCATACAATTATATTCCCAGAGCGAAGCGCTCCAACATTCGGCGATCTCGTTAAGTCAGAGTACTGCCAAGATTGAACAAGCAACGAGTGCCCAGGCGAATGCGGTCACAATCATTGGGTCCAGTGCGGAACAGCTAAAAAATAGCATCCAGCATATTGCCGACTCCGCTAAACATCAGCAACAGATCACTCGCACCACTACCGCGACCATGACGGATAGCCTAACACTCGCTTTAGAAGCAGCAAGCAAGAATGATAATGCTAATATCTGTGTTAATGAATTAGCGCAAACTATGTCAAAACTTGGCGAGCAGTCGCAGCAAATTGATATGATCGTCTCAGTCATTAAATCTATCGCAGATCAAACTAATCTTTTGGCGTTAAACGCGGCTATCGAAGCCGCACGCGCAGGCGAATTTGGTCGCGGCTTTGCTGTCGTCTCAGATGAAGTGCGCACGCTGGCGTTGCGTACCACGGATGCGACTGTTGAGATTGATAATATTGTGAATATTATTCAAAAAGAAATTCTCAATGCTAATACGCGTGTGGGGAATACGCGCAATGCTATTAACGAAAGTTTTGAATGCTCGCAGCAAGCGGCAGAATCTATCAAATTGGTTAATTGCGGTACCCAGGATCTTATCAGTCAGGTTGTGAATATTGCACATGCGACGGACGAACAGGCTGGAGCAAGTACTGAGATTGTATTGAATATCGATAAAATTAGCGGCTTAGCGCACACCAATCAAGAAACAGTCACTGAATTTTGTACTTCGGTACGCAATCTAGAGGATCTTGCAAACACGATGCGTACCATTGTGCAACGCTATAAATTTTGATGCAGACATGGGAGGCGGGTGATTGCGAAGCGTTTTTTTTCACCTTTAAGATTGGCGAGGCTGGAGTTAGCGCTGTCCAGCGTCGAATTCTCAAAAACCATTGGGGTTTCTGCATTTTTCGTACGCTGGATCGAAGGTTTGCTAATGCTCTAAGTGTCCAGTTGTAGGTTAAAAGCTAATAGGATTTTATGGCAAAGGTATTTCAGGGTGTGTAACGTTTTCGGCTACAGTGGCTTGAGGGGGATGGGCAAGGCCAATCTCAGCGATTGTTTCTAATGCAAGCCTCCAAAATTCAGGACATACCCACACAGGGGGGGCGTAATGTTTACCGTGTTATTTCCCTGCGGTCACTTTAAAGTTAATTGCGCACGAACGAGTTCGTTCCACATGCCGGACAGACGGGGATTTCACTGGTGGATTTAAAGGCAATCACTTTATTGCATTCCACACAGGAAAAAGTACCAGGCCCTGTGATTTCTCCTGCAATATACAAATTGGTTTCCGCATGTCGTTTAAGTTGTGCCAGTTCCAGACTGGTTTTATCCGCAACCCCCATAAAGGCATCGAGGGCGAAGTTCTCTAGCAGATCAATATCAAATTTTAGCCAGTCAGATAAGTTTTCTTCTTGACTGGCATTCAGCGAGGTCGCGGCCCCTTCAACGTCGCGCTTGAGATAGCTGCCAATTTTATGGATTTCTTCTTGGGTTAAGCCCCCAAGTGCGCTGGTTTTTTCTTTGGCCAATTCTAAGCCGTGGGCCAGAGAATGTAAGCCATCATCCATAATTTCATAGAGATGACCCATTAAATTGTCATAGGCTTCGGTAAATTTATTTTGGCTCATAGTTTAACTCCTTGAAATGAGGCTTTAGATTTCCTCAAGGGTGAGGTATTCTAACGCTTTTGATCGTAAAAAGACGAGAAGGATATGGAAGAGCATTATAAGCCATTTACTATAGAGCAAACAGCACAGCAACAATGGGCTGAATCCGGGGTATTTCGCGCCCTGGAATCGAGTACCCAAGAAAAGTATTATTGCTTATCGATGTTCCCTTATCCCAGTGGCAAATTACACATGGGGCATGTACGTAACTATAGCATAGGCGATGTTATTAGCCGCTATCAACGCATGCTGGGTAAAAAAGTTTTACAACCTATTTATCATAATTATATTTGGTGATATCGATATTCATAGAGTTAAATGCTTTTTTTTAAATTTTCTCAAATTCATTACAGACTAATGCTTGCTGTGAAAATAGAGAATTATGAAATGTACAAAAATTGGTGATAAACATAATTATCAAATACTAATAATTTCCAATGGGCAAGCTGGCACAGCTTGCAGCTAACTTAGCCCGCTATCAGATAAATGCTAAATACACAAACAAAGGTAGCACGCTACTCTCTATGCAAAAAAGCTAATGCTGATGTCACGTAATGTAATCCTGTCGTCACGTAATGTAACACTGACGTCATGTAATG
>SXIZ01000148.1 GCA_005779525.1 Methylococcaceae bacterium | reverse complement strand
GGTATTCATGCGTTAGTCCCATTAGCGCAGTTGATGGGGTGTTTTTATTTAACCTGCGCTTTATTTGTGTTTGGCGTTTTAGGCAGTATTGCCAAAATTCTTGGCTTTAGCATTGTTAAATTTATTGTTTATCTTAAAGATGAACTACTGATAGTTTTAGGCACCTCGTCCTCGGAATCTGTTTTACCACGCTTAATGGTGAAACTCGAAGCTTTGGGATGTTCGCGTTCAGTTGTCGGTTTAGTCATTCCTACTGGCTATTCCTTTAACCTCGATGGCACCTCCATTTATTTAGTGATGGCGGCAATTTTCGTCGCTCAAGCCACCAATACCCCCATCAGCTTGATGCAGGAAATCACCCTACTGGGCGTCTTAATGCTGACCTCTAAAGGCGCTGCGGGAGTGACAGGCAGTGGATTTATTACTTTAGCCGCCACCTTAACCGCCATCCCCAGCATTCCAGTCGCTGGCCTAGCATTAATTTTAGGGATAGATCGCTTTATGTCTGAAGCCCGTGCTTTAACCAATATGCTGGGTAATGGGGTTGCAACCATCGTTGCCGCAAAATGGGAACATGAATTAGATGCAGCCGCGCTACACAAAAAATTAAACGCTAAGGCTTAAGGAGCTTGAGTGTTAACGCCGCATCATCTGCAACAAACTCTCGCAGCGCACCATCCTATTCGGCATTTATTTATTGCTTACAGTGGTGGTGTCGACTCGCATGTGCTGCTGCAGCTTAGCGCTCAGCTTGCGCTATGGCGAGGAAAAATAACCGCGGTTTATGTGCATCATGGCTTACAAGCAGTGGCAGATCATTGGGCGCAACATACTGCAGAAATCGCAAAATTACTGGGTGTACAGTATCAAGTGTTATATGTCCAAGCGCAGGCCGCCAAGGGCGAAAGTCCCGAAGAAGCAGCACGTAATGCCCGCTATCATGCATTAGCCCAACTCCTGCAGCCCGACGATGCCATGTTATTTGCGCAACATCAAGATGATCAATTAGAAACCGTATTACTGCAATTATTTCGTGGAGCTGGCTTGCAAGGTTTGGCTGGCATGCCTGAATCTGCACCGCTAGGATTAGGTAAAATGCTCAGGCCCTTTTTAGCCATTAGTCGGCAAGCCATCGAGACTTATGCTCAACAACAGCAACTGCATTGGGTAGAAGATCCTTCAAACAGCAGTACAGCATTTGATCGCAACTATTTACGCCATAGCATCTTACCGCTATTACAACAACGCTGGCCTAGTATTGCCAAAACAGTTTCCAGAAGTGCTAAACATTGCGCCCAAGCGCAGCAAATCTTGCTGACTGCAACGCAGACTGAATTAAGCACACTGTGTGCACAGCAACCTAATAAATTGGATTTAAATACATTCACCCACTACACCCCGTTTCAACAACAGGCGATACTCAGAACGTGGATAGCCAGCTTAGGACTTAAAATGCCTTCGGAAGCGCTGTTGCAAAGCCTCATCACCCAAGTGATCTTTGCCGCCCCCACCCGTGACCCACAACTCATTTATCAACAGCAGCAATTTCGCCGTTATCGTCAGCAGTTATTTTGCCTACCAATGCTCGAACCCCTGAGCACTCAGGATTGGCCAAAGATGCAGTCCCAAATCATGCTGAATGCCCATGCACACTTGCGAGTTCAGCAAAGCACTCAAGGTATCGATGCACAACGTTGGCAACAGGCTGAGATTCAGGTGCGTGCGCGCCAAGGCGGAGAAAAAATTGCGTTAGTGGGGCGTAGTGGACAACATTGCGTCAAAAAACTACTGCAAGAGGCAGGCATTCCTCCCTGGCTGCGGGAACAAGTGCCGTTAATCTATCTAGATGGAAAGCTAGCGGCGGTCGCTGACCGCTGGGTGAGTCGGGAGTTTTGGGTACACGATAGCGACGCGTTGGTCATTGTTTGGCAGATCGCAGAAAATCTAAGTTAATGCGTCACGTGTATCCAAATTGATACACGTGACACCAAACTACCTAATTATTCCAAATTAGCATGACGATAACGCATTTCTTCTTCTGCAATACCTTTCTCATGAATAATATGCGAAATCAAAGACTCTAAAAAGAATAATGTCGATAACTCGAACACTGTTCCCATCGGCATACCCACAACTTTACTGTACTGATCCGAACGACCCACTTGTAACACAGCATCAGCCAAATCACCGATAGTAGAATCGCTTTTCGCCGAAATCAATAAAATATCTGCCCCCACCTCGCGCGCTTTTTTGGTAAACGCCACTAATTGCTCAGTTTCACCGGAACCAGAAATAATAATTAACAAATCTCCGCGTCGAATACTCGGCGTGACGGTATCGCCCACCACATTCACATCATAACCACTATGCATTAAGCGCATAGCAAAGAAACGTGTAATCAAGCCAGAACGCCCCGCTCCTGAAACATAGACGCGTTTAGCGTTATCTAACATGTGGGTTAACTTCACGTTATACGAATCATCTGTGGCCGATAAAATATCACCAATTTTATTAATCACCATTTGGCGATGCGTATTACTGCCACCATCAGCTAAAGTGCGAATTCTGCGCGCAGCATCCGCGGGAGACGCTGCACCATAAATAGCCGCGCCGACCACAATAATATCTGCCCCTGCCCTGACCACTTGCGTGACCGTTGACTCTTTAATACCGCCAGCAACGGAAACTCTAACAGGTAACCCTAACTCAGTAATATCCAGCAAATCTGAAAACGGCGTTTGACCTGCAGCCTGAGCATCCAGACCTGTATGCACACCAATAATATTGACCCCTGCCGCCGCTGCTTCTTTTGCACACTGCACTTTATCGGCAACATTAATTAAATCAACTTGCACTTCAGCATGATGTGCCTTCGCCGCTTTAACTACTCCCGCAATCGTTGCAATCCCCGAAACCCCTAACACAGTACAAATATCAGCTCCTGCAGCATAAAAAGGTGTCGCTTCATATTCACCCGCATCCATGGTTTTTAAATCCACCAAAATCAACTTCTTAGGGTATCTAGCACGCAACTCGCGTACCAAATCAACCCCATTGTATTTAATACAAGGCGTGCCAATTTCAAAAATATCGACATACGGCGCCGCTTGTTCCGCCAACGCTAGCGTCTGGTTGAAATCTAAGGAATCCAACGCTAATTGAATTAAAGGTTTAGCCATAGTGCACACTCCTAAATATTATATTTGTTATGGTTATCGTTAACTGATTTACTCTAAAACAAAAGAAAATTACTGTCAATTACCAG
>SXIZ01000147.1 GCA_005779525.1 Methylococcaceae bacterium | reverse complement strand
TATTGGCTTCTTCGGCGGCAATTTTGGCTTCGGCGAGTTGTTGGGTACGCTGTTCGACTAGATCCTCCAGGTGGTCGCGATAGTGTTCTAATTCCAGGTTAATGCGGATTTTTTCGGTGATATCCTCTTCGATGCCTAAGTAATGGGTAATACGACCATCGTTTTGTCGAATCGGTGCAATTTGAGAATGAATATAATATTCGGTGCCTGATTTATGACGGTTGATTAATTGTCCGTGCCAAATGTTACCCGATTTGATGGTTTGCCAGAGTTGTTGGTAGGTTGTTTCTGGGATCTTATCCGAACGCAACATATTGGGGCTCTGCCCAATGATTTCCGCTTGGCTGTAGCCACTGATTTTGGCAAATGCGGCATTGGCATACTCAATTTTAGAATTGATATCAGTAATAATGATACCGATGGGGTTTTGTTCTACGGCTAAGGACAATTTTTGTAATTGTTCTCTTGCGGCTTTGCGTTCAGTGACGTTGTTAATATAGCCATGCCAAGTGACACTTTGGTCGGGATTTTTGACCGGGGTCGCATGGCCTTCGACCCAAATAATAGTTTGCTGCGGGAGGAGTACACGATATTCGGCATGCCAATCGTCGAGGGTATTGGCGGATTCAGTAATGGACTCGTAAACACTGACAAAATCTTCTGGATGGATAAGGTTAAATATGCGACTGGCATCCTCACTGACCTGTTCAGGGCGACAGCCATAGATTTCCTGTATGCCCGCGCTGGCATACGGAAAGTGACTACTGCCATCGGTACGTTGATGAAATTGATAAATAAAACCCGGAATATGTTCCGCTAACAGTTGTAAGCGTTCCAGTAATTCCTTAGCTTTGGCATTGGCTTGTACCCGTTCGGTCATATCGAGAAACGTGATTAGAATGTTTTCTCCTAGAATAATTCCCGAGGCCTCTACCGTGCGTTCCACGCCATTTTTGCAGTGAATGCGATACTCATGGGGGATGATTTGGGTTTGAGTGACCTCAGCGCGGGTAGTTTCTGTTAGCCAGGTATCCATGACCCATTGACGATATTCTGCATCGGGATAAGCGAGTGGCCACCACGCGTCGACGGTGGGGATGTCCAGTTGTGTATAACCAAAGGTTTGGATAAAACTTTCATTCAGTTTCATAATGGTCCCACTTTTGGTGTTAAACGCGAGCGGGATCGGCGAAAGCTCAAATAGTTGGCGGAATTGATATTCGCTGTTTTGAAGAGCGATTTCGGCATTTTTACGTTGATTGATATCTTCAATCACGGCAATAAAATACCCGGCTTGCTCTGACGAGGTTTTCACCAGTGCAACCGTTAATTGCACCCAAATAATAGTAGAATCTTTGCGTAGATAGCGATTTTCAACCGTAAAGTTGGGAAACTCTTCTGCGAGTAATTGTTGCAATAGGGTACGATTTTGTTGCACATCCTCTGGATGGGTAATGGTTTGATAGTTAATGTGTAACAGCTCGTCAGCGCTATAACCTAAAATATCACACTGGCGTTGGTTAACCCGGATGAAGTTTCCTGCTAAATCAATGTGTGACATCCCTACCGCTGCCTGCTCAAAGGTATGTCGAAATAGCATTTCATTGGCTTTTAAGGCTTGTTGGCTGTGATTTTGGTCTTCCAATAAACTCAATAACGCTTGCCGCAAGTGTTGGGATTCAGTGAGCAAACGATTAGATTCTTGCTGCGCCTGCTGCAAATTGGCTTCTCTATTTTTTTGCTGGGTAATATCCAGTAGAGAAACCGGAATACAGCGCGCGTGTTCAAAATTTTGCGCGATTGGCATCGAAACGATCAGATGCAAAAGTTGTCCCTGCAAGTTTTCATAGCTGACTTCCATGCGAAAGGCGCTTTGTTTGTCCCAAAATGCACAACACTGTGCGATAAATAGCTCTAAACGTTGTGATTGACAGACTTGATTAATATGCGTGAACAATTCTTCCTGCGTAGTTGCGCCAAACAAAATCAATGTAGCTGGATTAACTTCAGTGATGAATATCGAATCTGCTAATTGTTGGGTAAAGTCGGGATGTTGTTTAAAGTACGTTTTGAGGTCACCAATATTGTTAAAGCGCAGCGCATTTAACTGCTGATAGACCTCGGAAAAGTCTTCATGCCAGATGGAGATTTGTGAGGTGAGAAATAATTGGCGAAAATTATTTTCGCTATTGCGCAATTGCTGCTCATTCATTTGCAGATTTTCAAGCAAGGTTTTTAGCTTGCTACGTTCTTGCATTAATTCGACGGTGCGTAATTTAATTTTGCGGCGCAACACTAAATTAAAGATAAACAATACGATAGCGACACAGAAGGCAAGCAATAAAATGGAAAGTATCTTTTTTATCGAAGAAAAGGCAATGAGTTTTTTTCCCAGCCATTTGTCGTGTAATTCTTGATATTCACTTTCAGAAATTGCAGCAAACCCTTGGTTAACTAGCTCCAAAATGTTGGGGGTGTCTTTGGCGACCCCGCGATGAAATTGACCGTCATACAAGGTAAACGCATGCCGAAAGTCCGTATATTGATCGGATTTGTAGAGTAAAAAGTCTGCTGGCGCATCATCCAGACAAAAAATCTTGATTTTATGTACGGCACCAGCATCAATAAGCGATTGGTAGTTATCAAAGTATTCTAAGCGGGTAATATTCGCTTGCTGTAAATGCTCAATACATGCATCTCCGGCTTTGACCCCGACCACAAAGCCATTTAGCGTTTTGAGATCGCTAATCCCAGCAATATCCCCATGCACATAGATCGATACCGGGAGCGTGGCATAAGCTGGGGTAAAATTCAAAAAGCGATCACGCTCCGGGGTCTCAAAAATAGTATCGATGACATCGGCTTTACCTTCTTGCATCAATTCCAAGGCCTTGTGCCAGTCGGTTCCGGTGAATTCCACTGGAATACCCGTTTTTTTTTGCCAAAGCCGCCAGCTATCGATGACATAACCTTGTAAGGCACCATCGGGCGTACGAAACACGTAAGGTGGGTAATTATCATCTAAGACGACTTGCAAAGTATCGGTGGGGGCCGTAAATTTTGCATATGCAACGTGTGTGCTCAAACAACCCAAGCACCCTAGCATCCAAGGGAAAAGCAGTCTAGCCATGTGCTTCATGAGTTCCCCTTATCCCCAAGTTGCTGATCTGCTTCAAGTAGGCTAGTAAAGCGGGGGGCTTGTTGCAGCTGGCTTAGTAAATAATTGATCTCTTGTTTGAGCTCGATAATACGCGCTTCTCGGTTTAATGTGACGTTATGCCAGCGTTGTAGTTCGGCCATTTGCATCGTTAATTGTGTTTCAGCATATTTGCGCTCGGTAATATCTTCGCCGGAACTTAAAATCCCAGTAATATTGCCTTGTGGGTCATTCAAAGGATGATGATGCCATGCAACCAAACGGGTCTGACCCTGACGCGTAATGATTTCATTTTCTAAATAGGCGTTGTCGGTGTACGGATTTTGAATTAATTGCTGAAATAAGGGGAGCTGCTGGCTTAAGCCTTTAGGTTGGGGGAGGCAATAGCTAAACCAGTTTTTACCTAATAGTTCAGTTTCGGTATGGCCTAAAATTTCGCATCCTTTACGGTTAATCATACGAATAGTCCCCTGAATATCCAAGACGACCACAATCGCTGCTACGGTATTCAGATACAGTTTATTTAAATCGCGCTCATGCTTCAGAAAGTTTTCCGTTTCTTGTTGTTTTTTGAAGGCATGCCATAATTCCTGCCGAGCATTTTCAGCACTTTGCATTTGATGAATGGCTTCGCGTTCGGCATTACGCGCAACTAACAAAGCATGGCGCCAACCTTCCAGAACTAATGACAGCGATAAGCTAACAATCGCCAGAATAATGATGAAAAACCAGTAATTTGATAGGCGTGTGGACTCAATATCCGTGCTAAAAATTCCTTGTCCACTCAGTGCGCCGAGCAAACCTTGCAGCGCGAACAGGCCAACAATAAATAATGCACCATGACGTCCAAAGCGGGAAGCCCCCCAAATGGCAAACATAAAGGCCCAATAATCTCGAGCAATAAAGCCCAAGCTTGCAGAGAACCAGTTGTAAAAAACCAGTTGTCCACATAAAAACGCTAGACAGATAAATAATAGCGCTTCCGGTAGATGTTTCGCACTCAGCCAGTCTCTGGGTATTTTTCGCCAGATTAAGATAATGGGGGTGATCACCACGATGCCGAGAAAATTACCCATCCACCATAGGCGGAAAGCTAAGAAGAAATTGTCTGGCGGCGTCGCGGACAGTTTTAAGCTTAACACCCCGATGAACGCCGCTAAGGCAGCACTTACGCTACCAACCAACATCAAGCGATTGAAATCATAAATATGATGTAGATGTCGATCAAAGCGCGGATTTTTTAGCAACAACCAACTGCCAACTAATGATTCGGCGCAATTGCTAAGAGCGACCAGTGCGGCTAACGGAAGTGGGCGATCAAAGCTCAGGTAGGCGGAAACAGCGCCTAAAAAAATTCCGAGCCAAAACTTTTTACCTTTGAGTAGGAGTGTCGCAAAACCAATCCCGCTGGGTATCCAAATTATCGATATAAAACCATCGGCGGTGAGGTAGCCGATCACTAAGCGTATGGCGATATGATAAATTAAGGCCAGTAACAGTATTTTTAAGGTATCAGACCAAGTGTAAATCATTGGCATGGGTTTATGGCGTATTGCGTGCAGGTAAGCGTAGGCTGGTAAGAGCAAACAGGGCGATGCGTTTGGAGTTAATGTGTTTCATCCTGATTCCATTAGGTTGGGCGTCTCGAGTACTCGGGCAAAATTAACTTGTTGGATAGCGACTCATGTTCTGGGCTCGTTCTGCATTATGCAATTAATCCTGAGTTATCTGGACGGTTAGCTAGTATGGACTAAAACCCGTTGATCTTGATTCAAAACGATCACTTCTAGCTCAGTCAAGTGTGTTAATCATGATTGCCTTGCCTACCCTTCTTAAGTTCAGCGTCTCGGAAATGCGGAACGCTGTTTGGCTTAGCGGGATTAAGATAGCTAAACCTCCTGATCGGCAATTTATTTTAAATTCCTGTTATCGCTCCCAGTCGTCGTTTATTGCTCAAAAGTTAAACGACGACTGGAGCGGTAGGGTACAACTTTTATCAATTAAGTTTTAAATTGCGCAATACTGGCGCGTAATTGTGCTGTTAACTGCAGTAATTCCTCGCAGGCTAGCGCGGATTGGTGGACGCCGTTAAAGGTTTCTTGCGTGACTTGATTAATATTATTGATATTGCGATTAATCTCCTCGGCCACTGCGGTTTGTTCTTCAGCTGCACTGGCAATTAAATTATTCATATCATTAATCGTATCAATTTTCTGAGTAATGGTTTCAATCGCGCCATAAGATGAAGCGGCTTGTTGCACGCTTTGATTGGCTTGTACTTTGCCATTTTCCATTACTTTTACCGCCTGTTCAGCGCGTGCTTGCAGACGTTCTATGGTTTTTTGAATTTCCAGTGTGGAATTTTGTGTGCGGCTGGCTAAGGTTCTGACTTCATCAGCGACCACCGCAAAACCGCGACCTTGTTCACCCGCACGCGCC
>SXIZ01000146.1 GCA_005779525.1 Methylococcaceae bacterium | reverse complement strand
GTTCACCTTGTAATACATGCACTGTTACTGCAGTTTGGTTATCTTCTGCCGTAGAGAAGACTTGCGATGCATTGGTTGGGATCGTAGTATTTTTTTCGATCAGTTTAGTCATTACGCCGCCCATGGTTTCAATACCCAAGGACAGTGGGGTGACGTCTAATAATAATACGTCTTTAACTTCACCACCTAAAACGCCCGCTTGAATTGCCGCACCTAAGGCGACAGCTTCGTCAGGGTTTACGTCTTTACGTGGCTCTTTACCAAACAAAGTTTTAACGAAATCTTGTACTTTCGGCATACGGGTTTGACCGCCGACCAAAATTACGTCGTGGATTTGACCTGCAGATAAACCTGCATCTTTTAACGCTGTCAAACAAGGTTGTTTGGTACGCTCAATTAAATCTTCTACTAAAGACTCTAATTTAGCGCGAGTTAATTTGACGTTTAAATGTTTTGGTCCTGTTGCATCCGCAGTAACATACGGCAAGTTCACGTCCGTTTGCTCGGCAGAAGATAATTCGATTTTTGCTTTTTCTGCAGATTCTTTCAGACGTTGTAAGGCCAGTGGATCGTTGTGTAGGTCGATGCCATTGTCTTTTTTGAATTCGCCAGCCAAAAAGTCGATGATGCGTAAGTCAAAATCTTCACCGCCTAAGAAAGTATCACCGTTGGTGGCTAATACTTCAAATTGGTGCTCGCCTTCGATTTCTGCGATTTCGATAATGGATACGTCGAAAGTACCGCCACCTAAGTCGTATACCGCGATTTTCATATCGCCTTTGGGTTTATCCATACCAAACGCTAACGCAGCAGCGGTAGGTTCGTTGATAATACGTTTCACATCTAAACCCGCGATACGACCCGCATCTTTAGTCGCTTGCCGTTGAGAATCGTTGAAATACGCAGGCACGGTGATGACCGCTTCAGTGACTTCTTCACCTAAAAACGCTTCCGCGTCTTTTTTCAGTTTCATCAATACGCGTGAAGAAATTTCTGGTGCCGCCATTTTTTTGCCATGGCATTCCACCCACGCATCGCCGTTTTCTGCAGGAATAATTTTGTAGGGCACCATTTTGATGTCTTTTTGTACAACATCATCTTTGAAACGACGACCAATCAAACGTTTAATTGCAAATAAAGTATTTTCCGGGTTAGTCACTGCTTGACGTTTTGCAGATTGACCCACCAAAATTTCATCATTATTGGTAAATGCAATAATAGAAGGCGTAGTACGTGCACCTTCGCTGTTTTCAATTACTCTTGCTTTACCATTGTCAAGTACCGCTACACACGAGTTAGTGGTACCTAAATCTATACCGATCATTTTAGCCATTGAAATCTCCAGACTTGAATTTGTTTAATAAAAAAGTGAGTTGTTACCGATATGGGGTAGGATTAAA
This sequence comes from Methylococcaceae bacterium, assembly GCA_005779525.1. GTDB lineage: Bacteria > Pseudomonadota > Gammaproteobacteria > Methylococcales > Methylomonadaceae > SXIZ01. Next base: position 3,115 of record SXIZ01000146.1, on the reverse strand, counting down.
GGGTTTCAAGCCTGCTCGTCAATTTTTGGCAGATTTTCTGCCGCAACTTCAGCTGCTTTGGAAACGACTACCATTGCTGGGCGCAATAAACGTTCGTTTAACAGATAACCTTTTTGGAATACATTAAGCACGGTGTTAGGTGCTACCTCTGCACTGGGTTGGGTAGTCACCGCCTGATGTAATTCCGGATTGAAAGGTAATCCCAAGGCATCAATTGCGACAATATTGAAGCGTGCCAAGGTATCGATGAATTGTTTGAGGGTCAGTTCGCTGCCTTCACGCAGCTTGACGATTTCTGGTGCAGTGCCTGCAGACGCCTGAATTCCTAGTTCTAAGCTGTCGATCACATTCAGCAAATCTTTCGCGAAACGTTCTAAAGCAAATTTATGCGCGCTTTCTAAATCTTTTTGAATGCGGCGCTTCATGTTTTCCATTTCCGCTTGCATGCGCAGCATTTTGTCCCAGTTTTCTTGTGCTTTTTGCTCAGCATCATTTAATTTTTGCACTAAATCTGCATGCGATTCTTCTTCGATGCTAGCCACTTCTTCTTCAGGGGCGACGCTTGCGCTTTGCTCAGGAGTGGTGGCTTCTACTTCTTTCTCTGCTTGCGTGTGTGACGATTCCTGCTGCTTACCCATTATTGTTGACTCCACGATAAAAATTTAATTAGTGTAGCTAGCACACTAGTGATGGTTTTTTATCATGATGGGGGTGATGTTTTGGGATTCAAGGCTGCACCTAATAATTTTGCAGTTACATCGACAAAGGGGATCACTTTTTCATACGCCATACGGGTTGGTCCAATGACTCCGAGGACGCCGACGACTTCATTATTCACCGAATAGGGTGAGGTCACTAGGCTGCAATGCTCAAAGGCTTCGTAACCAGATTCTTCGCCAATAAATATTTGCACGCCATCAGCATGCAGGCATTGATCCAATAAATGAATGACACTGCGTTTTTGGCTAAAGGCTTCAAACAGCTGTTTTAAGCGATCCATATCTGCAAGTTCGGCAAAGCCCATCAGATTGGTTTCACCACTTAACACATAATCTTCTTTGGTTTGGCTATTATCAAACACTAATTGCGCCATAGTGACCGCATCGCGCATTTCTTGATTCATTTTTTGCTGGTCAGCTTGCAGTTCATAGAGCACGGTTTCGCGCAAGGAAGCGAGGCTGCGTCCGGAGTAAATGGAATTAATGTAGTTGGCGGCTTGTTGTAGTTGCGCTGGAGAAAACTGCTTTGCGGTATGGATGATTTTATTATGGACTTCCTGCTCATCGGTCACAAAAATGGCAAGTACCCGAGCATTGGATAGCGGTAAAAATTCTACATGGCGCAGGCTCACTAATTCGCGTCGCGGAAGCGTGACCACGCCAGCCATGCGTGTTGTTTGCGATAACATTTTCGAGGCGACTTCAATGACTTCTGAGGCGTCACTGCTATTAGATAAACCCGTTTGTAGCGGTAATAAATCTTCTTGCATTAACGGTTTGACTGTTAACAAGCTATCCACAAATAAGCGATAACCATTAACGGTGGGGACGCGACCCGCTGAGGTGTGCGGCGAATGAATCAAGCCTAGATCTTCTAGATCGGCCATGACATTACGAATGGTGGCGGCGCTGAGGTTAAGATCTGAATCCTTGGATAGCAGTCGTGACCCCACTGGCTGCCCATCTTGAATATAACGCTCTACCAAGGTTTTAAATAATTGCAAAGATCGATCGTTTAGATTTTGATTGATATCCACACCCCCTCCAAGTGTTTTTAACAGCATTGTGTCAATGTTAACATTAATGTGGATGTCTGCGCGGGAATACAAGAGCCTGATTTGTAATTTTTACCAGGTTGTCTTAGGTCTATTTTTAGGTTAAGCACGGGGCTCAGGAGTTATGACTTGCAATTTGAAATTTAAGCAGAATTTTTTTGAATGTACGTGGCTAGTTATTTGCCCGTAGAGGTATTAAAGCCGTTCAAACTTTAAGGCAGCAAGTTTTCCGTGCGTGCAATTGCGTAAGCTCTCAGAACCTCGATTAGCTATGCTAAAATACTAAGTTTTTCATGCAACTGTATAGCTACTGGCCCTATACATTAACGAAAAGTTTTTATGGTTAAGCTTGCGTTAGGTTGCATGCGCTTTAATCGCTCGTCATTACACAGTTATTCTTGGGAGAGTCATGTTGTTGCGTATTTTTTTATTTGCATGCAGTCTGTTTACAACCAGCGTGTGGGCTGCGGAAGCTACCCCGATTGCACAATTAGAGGCATTTTTAAAAAGCACTACCACCCTCACAGCAGACTTTAAACAAGTCACTCTAAGCGAGCAGGGCAATCCTACCGAAAGTAGTTTTGGGGTGTTTTATTTGCAACGTCCGGGTAAATTTCATTGGCAATACCAAAAGCCTTTTCAGCAAAAAGTCATTGCCAATGGCGGCAAAGTCTGGTTTTACGATGCGGATTTAGAACAAGTCACGATTAAAAAACTGAATAAATCCGTCGGTTCAACACCAGCGTTGTTACTCAGTGGGGATATTTCCTTGAAGGATAATTTTACTTTGGAAGAGCAAGGTAAAGAAGAAGGCATGGTCTGGGTTAGATTGCTGCCTAAGCAAGCGGAAAATGGTTTTAAATATGTCATGATCGGCTTAAATCAAGGTGGCTTGGCGGGCATGGAAATGAGCGATAATTTCGGGCAGTTGACCCGGATTTATTTTTCTAATGTCAAAAACAATGTGCCCATTCCTGCAAATACCTTTAAATTTGAAGCACCGTCCGGCGTTGATGTCTTTACGGAAGAGTAATGGCAGGCAACGCGCATAAACCTTTGGCAGAGCGCATGCGTCCTCGCCAATTGAGTGAATACATCGGCCAAACCCATATTTTGCAAACGGGTAAACCGTTATACGAAGCCATAGTCTCTGGTCGATTGCACTCTATGATTTTTTGGGGACCGCCCGGTACCGGAAAAACCACGTTGGCGAAATTGATTGCGCAACATTCAGAGGCTGAATTTATTCCAGTCTCGGCGGTCTTAGCAGGCGTTAAGGAAATTCGCGAGGCGGTGTCGGTCGCCAAACAAGTGCAACAGATGGAACAGCGGCGTACGATT
>SXIZ01000145.1 GCA_005779525.1 Methylococcaceae bacterium | reverse complement strand
GCTTTAACATGCATGAATTAAATTCCAGCGTAATAAAATGTTTAAGATATTAACGAGTATCTAAGCTTGAATAAAAAATTCAGCCTGTCAGGCAAGATAATAAGTTTTCTGCAAAAACTATAAGTTTAAAATACCTATTAATGTCGTACTTAATATATTTAAACTGTTTTCGGTTAGAGCCGATTAAGCTGGCAATTTAGAGCATTATGCTGCAGTGACGTGTAAATTATTTTGTCAATAGCGGGATATACTTACGCTTTGCTTAAAATTTACTCAAAAACTGCAGCCTAGGATCAATATAAAATATTGTTAGTACATGCACATGCGTAGCAATACCTAGTGTCGGCATTTACTTATACCTGTAGTTTAATGGTGGTTAAGACGGGTAAATCGGTAAGCCACTTTTCCACATCATGTTCACTCACAATATGATCATCCATATATTCTTTAAATATCGCGAGCCCAATGCCCGCAATACCGCCAAATAATACCGATAAAATGATGAGAAATTCTCTGGAAATGGTCGGATCATTGGCGGGCCATGCGGGATCAACCACGCTGACATTGCTGACTTTATCTTTGTTCATTGCCGCCAGAAAACTTTCTTCCTGCAAATTATTCTGCTGTAGCCGCAAATTTTGTCTGCTGATATCGACTTGTTGTTGCAAATTCATAAATTCATTCTCAGATGCATTAATATGCTCAAGTTCTCGCCGATAGTCGGCAAGCTGCATCTGCAGAACGGGCTTTCTCACTTTCACTTCTCTCAGCTCGGATTCGCTTTTTAGCAACACTTCTAGAACATTTAAATATGCCGCATTAGGGGCCGGACGACTTTTATAATAATCAAAGCGCGTTTGCGTCTCAGTCTCCATACTTTCGGTACGTAAGAGTTCAGCCTGTAGATCAGCTTCTTTTGCTAATAACAGTTTTTTCTGATCGGCTGGATCAATAATCCTGTTGCGTTGCTTAAAATTAATTAAAGCAGTTTCGGCATTGCTTAGATCGTCCAAAGTTTTGCTGTTCTGTGCGCGTAAAAAATCAAGTGAAAGAGATGCTTGATGAATTTTAAGATGCTGCGCTAGATATAATTCACTCAAGGTATTCACAACCTTGGCGCAGATATCGGGGTCGGTGTGGCGAAAACTGATGCGAATGATATTGGTTTTCTTGATACCATCTATCTTTAGATTATTTTCTAATAAGCGCAACGCATTTTTATAAGCATCAGCCAAGAGTTCTGCATGCGACTTGGGTACCCCAAAAGCTGGCAACCATTTTTTTTGTTCAGGGTAAATGCTGGTGGGTCCTAGTCGCGTTAATACTTGCTCGATTAGCGATCTGCTTTTGAGGATTTCCACCTCAGAATTCATTTGAGTTTCCAAATTGGAATCCACCACCGGAACCGAATCTAGCGCAGCCCGTTGGGGAGGAACATAGATATTCTCTCGTCCTACTTTTAGCAGGATACTGGAAGAGGATTCATATAAAGGCTTAACGTAAGTGGCATAACTGACCGCAAACGCGATGCAAATAATCCAAACGAAAAAAATGGTTTTTTGCCGTTTAAAAAACAGACTAAGTAGATCTTTTAACTGCAAATAGCTGGGCTGAAGAGTATCCATAATAATATTCCTGAGTTGCGGGTATTGAATTTATGTGCTTTTCTGGTGCAGATAAACTACTTAATTAAACGTTGTAACGATCTACTTTGTAATGCTGCATATGGTCTCGTAGCCATGTAATGGTGGCTTCTAAGCCTTGGCGCACCGAAAAGTGTGGCTCCCAGCCTAAAATTCGACGCGCCTCGGCATTCCCGCAAATTAATTCAAAAACCTCACTGGCTTCTGGACGAATACGATCTAAATCCACCTTGATGGTTGCCGACGAACCACACAATTCCAAAATGAGTTCTGCGAGTGCGGCAATGGAAATGCCTTCACCCCGTCCAATATTAGTCACCCGACCCACCGTCTCTGCGGAAGCGGCGACCATCATAAATCCTCGGACTGTATCCTTGACGTAGTTAAAATCCCGCACTGGACTGAGCGATCCGAGTGCAATTTCTTCGGCCCCTGATAACGCTTGGGTAATGAGTGTGGGAATCACAGCACGCGCCGATTGGCGCGGACCAAAAGTATTGAACGGGCGTATCGTAGCCACCGGAGTTCCGAATGATAAAAAATACGACTCGGCTAGCTTGTCAGCGCCAATTTTGCTGGCCGAATACGGCGACTGGCCAACAAGCGGGTGTTTTTCATCTATCGGAACATACTGGGCCGTGCCATAAACTTCTGAGGTAGAGGTATGTACTAGCTTAGAGGTATTTTCATCCCGACAAGCTTGTAATACATTCAGCGTGCCTTGCATATTGGTTTCGACGTAAGTCATCGGTGCAATATAAGAGTATGGAATAGCAATTAACGCCGCCAGATGGTACACCGTGTCACAGCCACTGACCGCGCGTCTAACCAAAAATGGATCGCGGATATCACCTGCGATTATTTCTACATTGTCCATCAAATGCTTGGGTAAGGTGTCTAACCATCCCCAACTGTTTTGGCAGTTATAGTGCACCATTGCTCGCACTTGATGCCCACTTTCTACCAGCCCTTCCACTAAGTGGCTACCAATAAACCCACCTGCACCGGTCACCAAGACTTTGTGCTTATTATTACGCATACATTAACCTTTAAGAGTTATTAAAATTATTCACTGTTTCGTGCTTTTATCCTCTACCTAAGCGATTAAGTACAGGTCCAACAAACTGCAGGTGTTTCTCTGATTCTCTAAGTGCAAGATTCATTTCATGTGAGCCAGACTTAGAATGAGCAATCTGTTTACATAATTGAAGTTACGCAGATAGTATTTGCAGCATAGAAATTTTTATGCTGAGTCTCTATCGCGACGTTGTTTTAATCGGGTTCTCGCACCCGAACGCGAAATACTTTCTTTTGCTCCGCCAAAAGAAAGTATTCAAAGAAAAGGCGGCCCAGTTACCGCTAATGTCTTGCGCTCCTCGCAGTTATCGGGGTGTGGCAAAAGGGGCGTCCTGCCCCTTTGCCACCGTGCGGCTTCCTTGCCGCACCCCTTTGGGCTATTCCCGATAACTACTGCGGTGCTCGACGCGGTAAACGGGATAATGTCGTTTACCTTAATCCTGGGAATTAGTTTTACTTCATATTAAGATCACTGGATTTGAATGGTTTGCTTATCCGACAGGATTAAATTGATTGAAGATTAGGTGAATACTCTGTTTACATTTCTGTAACCTAAACCTTTGCCAGAACCTCCTTACGTGCAAAACCACGAATCACAAACGGCAAGCTCATGTACAACCACATTGGTCTTTGATCGTTAATATCTCCGGTATTCATAAAGGTTATGACGCCAATAGTCATGACCGCTAACGTCATTCTGGAATACACTTTAAATTGAAAATCCTTATCCGCGAGTTGGCGGAAGGTTTCCACAAAGGGCAGGATAATCAGTAGACATGCAATCACCGCAGCCAGTAGCCCCATTTCGCAGCCAATCTCGATAATGCCGTTATGCGGCCAGTTGTAGAGATACCATGGGCTGGGTGGAGGAATAGTGCCAAAATACGGAAAGCCGCCCAGACCCACGCCCAAAATGGGGTGTTCGGCTATCAGTTCTAAGCCAAGGCGCATCAGATGTCCTCGCCAGTTAAACAACGAGTTCGCATCCGAATGGATCAGCGTACTCAAGTACTCCAGTGAATGCTCAGGAATGTTAATCACCAACAGCGAGCTGGACACCAAGCAGGCCACGATAAATAAATCCATTCGCTGTTGCGGATAAAAATATAGATTAATCAGTACGATAATCGCCAGTGAGATGGTAGCGCTTCGGGCTCCAGCACCAATCAACGCAGCGAAAAAAATCACTATCCCCAGATAAGCCAGTATTTTTTTAAAGTAATACCAGAACACGGAACTGCCTAGTGCTAACTGTGGCAAAATCATATATAGAATAATCGTCACCCCAACCACGGCACTTGTGCCCAGTTCAATAGTACTGCCACCAGCGACCATCAGGCGTCCATCGCCATCGTCTGCAATGGGTGCTCCCATCTGCGACAGCGGTTCCAAGGTGACCAAAAAGTACAGTATCAACAGCGTCACAAAATGATTTCGTATCCGTGTGGGCGAATCCAACACAAAATACGGCGCGAAAATAGCCAGCCCAGTCAGTAATATAAATCTTAAGGCTTTTTCCATTCCAGCAAATGGAAGCGGTGAATAGCTGACACTGAACAACATCAAGCAAATAAACGG
>SXIZ01000144.1 GCA_005779525.1 Methylococcaceae bacterium | reverse complement strand
GAAACTCGTACATGTGCTGCAAGGAGAAGTGTTTGATGTTGCGGTAGACATCCGTGCAGGCTCCCCAAATTTTGGGCGCTGGGTAGGTGTATACCTGTCTGCAGAAAATCATCATCAATTGTACATTCCCCCTGGCTTTGCGCATGGCTTTTGCGTGACCAGTGCAACGGCGTTATTTGCCTATAAATGCACGGAACTTTATCATCCTGAAACCGAGTTCAGTGTTGCTTGGAATGATGCTGACATTGGTATTCAATGGCCAATCACCAGTCCTAATCTTTCCAAAAAAGATCAGGCTGCACTGATGCTCCGTGATATTGTGCGTGACAAACTTCCAACCTATTAATTTAAAAATGAAAATACTCATTATTGGTCGCGCAGGTCAGGTAGCTTGGGAATTGCAACGAGAATTAGCTTGTTTGGGTGACATCATCGCGGTTGATCGCCACAGTCACCCCTTGTCCATCGATTTATTAAATAACGATAGCATTACTCAAACTATCAATGCTATTGCGCCACAAGTTATTATTAATGCAGCAGCATATACTGCGGTGGACCTTGCCGAACAAGAAATCGAGCAGGCACAACAAATCAATGGTCATGCCCTAGGCGTCATGGCTGAGGCGGCCAAGAAGTGTGGCGCGCTACTCATTCACTACTCTACCGATTATGTGTTCGATGGGCTTGCGCAAACCCCCTATCAAGAAAATCATCCCACGGCCCCACAAAGTGTTTATGGTAGTAGCAAATTATTGGGTGAACAAGCGATCCAAAGTGTCGGCGGTGACTATTTAATTCTACGTACAGCCTGGGTATATGGCGGCCGTGGTAAAAATTTTATGCTCACTATGTTGCGCTTAATGCAAGAACGAGAACAATTAAATATCGTCGCAGATCAATACGGTGCGCCAACTTGGAGCCGGCAAATAGCTGCCGCCACGAGCTTAATCCTTGCACAAACCTTAGCGCAGCAGTCAGGCAAGCTACCTGTCGCTTCCGGGGTGTATCATTTAGCCTGTGCGGGAGTGACGAGTTGGCACGGATTTGCAACGCAAATTCAGCAGCATGCGTTAGCTGCGGGGATTTTAACGCGCGAGTCCGTGCTCAACGCTATTCCGACGTCAGCGTACCCCGCACCCGCGCAACGACCCGCATATTCAGTATTATCTGGCACAAAACTCGCCGAGCACTTCAAGATTCAACTCCCAGCCTGGGAAACAGCACTCACCTTATGCTTTTCCGATTATGCCACTGGATTTAATAAACCTTAATAAAAAATAGCTTGCAAACACAAGCCGCAGACGATCAAACGGCAGGTAGTTGAATAATAAACCCTGCCCCCACTGCACGCGTAGTATCGACCCAAATTGCGCCGCCATGCTCTTCGATAATCTTTTTTACTATCGCCAAGCCTAAGCCCGTTCCCTTGTTTTTCGTGGTGACGTAAGGTTCAAAAATTTGCGGCAAAAATTCTTCCTGAATGCCTGGGCCGTCATCACAAAAGGCCAATTCGACAAATTGACTTTCATTGCGCTGCACAGGCTTAATGGAAATTTCTATTTGGCTACACTCCGCTTCTAAAGCATTTTTGATCATATTGTGTAACACTTGGCGCATACTTATTTGATCAACATACACCGCTGGAATATTCTCAGCCACCACGGTAGTAAAGGTTGCCTGCGCAGGCATAACATACAATTGCAAAACCTCCTGTAATAAGTCGGCAATCTGAATGAGTTGTAGATGCCGACGCGAAGGCTTGGCATATTCTGAAAAATCATCGACCATGCGTTTCATGGCCTCGACTTGCTGCACGATGGTGCGCGTTGAACGCTGTAAAACATCCTGAGCCTTCTCGTCTAATTGCTCAGCCAATTTTAACTGCAAGCGTTCCGCCGATAATTGGATGGGTGTTAAAGGATTTTTAATTTCATGCGCCAACCGTCTTGCGACTTCTCCCCAAGCCGCATTTTTTTGTGCCTGCATTAAGTCGGTCACATCGTCGAATACAATCACCGCCCCCATGCGTACCCCTTCTTGTGAAAATAACGGTGTGCCACGACAGAGCAATTCTTGGCGCCCATTGGGTCCCAAAAATGCCAAACGCTTTTGCCAGATATCCTCAGCCTGCTCTAATTGTGCTTGAATCGCTTGTAATAGCTCTTTCAACTCTAAATAATCGGTATACAAATCCGCTAGTCGGTGCCCGACAAAACGCACGACCGGGACATGCAAAATCCTATAGGCCGCTTGGTTGGCGGTACGAATGGTGAACGAAGCATCAAAGCTAATCACTCCGGCTATGACATTTGCTAAAATGGTTTCTAGATAAGCACGTTGATTTTCTACTTCTAAGCTTGCAAAGTGCGCTGCATCTCTCGCTTTTGCAATGCGACGCGTCATCACATTAAAAGATTCCACCAAAAATCCCAAATCATCGTGCGTGGTCACAGGTAATTGCTGCTCGTATTGTCCGGCCGCCACTGCGCGAGTCCCTTTCACTAAATCTTTCACCGGAGCGATAATATTCCGAATGATAATAAAGGCCACCCAAATCCCGGCCAACAAACTCATCAGTAACACCAGCGATAGTGCCAGAGAAAAGCTCAGTTTCAATTTATCGCGCAAAAAATTCATTTCCTGATAGCGCAGAAAAGCAAATTCGATGGAATCGGCTAAATCGGCGATGCGTTGGGGTACGGGATAAAGTACTTGCAAATACTGGATATCCTTACCGCTCACGGCAACCATCACTTGAATCATCAAGACATCATCCCTGACCGGATCTAAAGCGACATAAGTCTCATGCTGCCTGACCGACAACCACACATGTTCATCGGGTAAACGCGGTAAAATATCCCCGGGACTCGCACTACTAGAGGCCAACAAGCGCCCCTGCTTGGTAAACAAATTCATTTCTGCCGCCTCTGCCGCCTCGCGTAAACGCTCAACGACTAAGGCAGTACTCGCGCTAGCACTATCCTGCAAAGCCAGTGCAATCGCTTGGGTTTGCTTTAAACGTGAGTTCATGCGCTGATCCAAAGAAACCTGACTTAATTCCAAGGCATCGTCCATGGCTCTATCGATTTCCACATTAAACCAACTATCTATCCCTTGATGTAAAAATTGCATAGAAAAGAAAAACACTAGGCCAGCAGGAGCGAGCGAGAGCAATACAAACAACGAAATCATCCTTAACGTTAGTAAGGATCCAGCTTCGCGTTTTTTTAATTGTTTCCCCAAGGAGTAAATATTGGCACCAATCAAGACCAACATAACCACGGAACCTAAAGCATTGACTAATAGTAACCATGAATACATCGCATTTAACTGCGAAGACTCCTGCGTCGCCGAACTCATCAATTGTAAAGAGATTAAAATTAAGCCAAACAGTAGAAAAATCAGGACGCCGACAGGTGGTTTAATCGATACAGCTGACATAATACTCCGAAAAAAGGACGCCACATAAAAGGTAGCAAGCTGGTTTGACTAGAATCAATACCCATGATTAAAGTGTTAGGCGCAATAACTGTCACTCAACTATAATCAGCTCCACAGTGCCTAGCTTTTAAATATACAATATTTTAAGTTCAGCATCTTGATATTCTAGGACCTACACCCAATTATTAAGGTAATTGCAGCATATTTACTATCTCCTGGCCATAATTGTCATAGAGGAACGATACACATCATGACGGAAAACAATCTGACGACCAGCACTCAATCCGCCTTACTTCAGCTTAAAAACCATATCAGTAGCCAAATTATCGGGCAAGAAGTGCTCGTCGAGCGCATGCTTATTGCATTATTAGCGAACGGTCATATACTCGTGGAAGGTGCACCGGGACTGGCTAAAACACGTGCTATCAATGTTTTAAGTAAAGGCATCGAAGGTGATTTCCACCGGGTGCAATTCACGCCGGATTTATTACCCGCAGATTTAACGGGTACTGAAATCTATAGACCGCAAGCGGGCACCTTTGAGTTTCAAAAAGGTCCGTTGTTCCATAACTTGGTGTTAGCAGACGAAATCAATCGCGCCCCCGCCAAGGTGCAAGCGGCACTGTTAGAAGCCATGGCCGAACGCCAAATTACCGTCGGCAGTGCGACTTACCCCTTGCCGCAGTTATTTATGGTCATGGCGACGCAAAATCCGATTGAACAGGAAGGGACCTATCCTTTACCCGAAGCACAATTAGATCGTTTTCTGCTGCATATCAAAATTGATTACCCGGATGCCACACATGAAAAAAGCATTCTACATTTAGCTCGCGCCGAAGCACAGCAAGCATCGCAGACTAAAACCAGCAGTTTTCAACCGATCAGTCAAAGCAGTATTTTTGCAGCGCGTAATGAAGTGCTGGAAATTTTTATGGCCGATAAGTTAGAAGATTATTTATTACAAATTATTCTGGCGACCCGCACACCCGCCGCGTACGGGAAAGATTTGGCAGGTTGGTTACAATACGGCGCATCGCCAAGAGCCAGTATCGCCTTAGACCGCTGTGCGCGTGCCAAAGCTTGGTTAGCTCAACGTAATTTCGTGGGTCCAGAAGATATTCAAGATATGGCTGTCGACGTCCTCCGCCACCGTTTAATCTTATCGTATGAAGCGGAAGCCGAAGGCATCACCACCGATTATTTCATTAAAGAACTCCTCGCACGTATCGCGGTACCTTAATGTTTTGGCGACGCTCACCAGCAGCAACTACCACCCAAGGCGTTCCGCCCACGGCTACTGCGGAGCACTTGGTTAAAGTTGATCTGAAAACCTTAATCCAGTTGGCGAAACCCGCGACGAGTTTGCGCTTGCAGCCTCCGAACCCCAAAGCCTTGCAAACGGGCGGCTATATTTCGCGTTTCAAAGGGCGCGGTATGGAATTTGACGAAGCCAGATTATATCAACCTGGGGATGACATACGCCGTATCGATTGGAAAGTGACCGCACGCACCGGGGCGCCTCATACCAAAATATTTCGTGAAGAACGCGAGCGTCCAATATTTATTGCGGTTGATAATCGACCTAGCATGCATTTTGCGACACGCGGTGTCTTTAAATCGGTACAAGCAGCTAAACTGGCCGCCTTGCTTGCCTGGGCAGCACAACAACAAGGCGACCGTATTGGCGGGCAGTTATTTTCAGAGCATCATTGCCAGGAATTAAAACCCCAAAATGGTAAACATGGGGTATTACGTTTTTTAAATTTGCTCACACAAATACCCACAGTAGCCGATGACTTAAGCCTCCCCGAATACAGCTTTGAACATGTATTGCAGCGTTTAGTGCAGCATGCACGCCCTGGGAGTCGCGTCTATCTCATTAGTGACTTTCGTGGTTTTAACGCCAAAGCGGAACAACATCTGAGCAAACTCGCGAAACATTGTGATGTCGAATTAATTATGGTGTATGACCTCCTTGAAAGTCAGTTACCCACAAAAGGTCGCTATCGCTTCACCAATGCCCAGCGCGAGTTGATTGTCGACACGGCTGATAAACAACGCACATTATCTTACCAACAACGCTTTCTTGCCCAACAACAGTATTTGGAACACTACGCCCAAAAAACGGGCTTAAAGTTCCTCAGCTGTGATACGGCGTGTGATCCTTTAAGTCGTTTACGCTAATGCCAAATTCACCTCTTCCCCTCAAAGATATTCATGTCCCTGCCGAGATTGGTTGGTGGCCACTCGCTATTGGCTGGTGGTTAGTTTTAGGCGGCCTAGTGCTAGTTGGCATTGCTGCATATCTGTTCTGGCGTCGCATACGGCGTCGGACGGTGCTTACCCGGGCACGCAAATTACTGCTGCAATTACAGCAGAACCCTACTCTCGGTACCCAACAAAAACTGAGTGAACTTTCCATGCTGCTGCGTCGAGTAGCGATTAGCATCTCTCCGCGCCAGCAAGCTGCCAGCCTCACTGGTCAGGCTTGGTTAGATTATTTGGATAGCGCTTTGCCCGATAAACCCTTTAGCAATGGAATCGGACAATGCTTGGCAGATGCCCACTATCGTCCGCAACTCGAAAGCAAACCGGATATTTCTGCACTCATTAAGCTCTGCGAACGCTGGCTGAAAGTACAAAAAATAAAACTATGATACATTTTGAATGGCCTTGGTTATTGGCGTTACTGCCGCTACCGCTACTCATTCGGTGGTTACTGCCTGCACATTTAAGTGCGCAACAATCCGCGCTCAAAGTTCCATTCTTGGAAGATTTTGAAGCCGTTAAAACCCACACCATTGCCCAAACCCGGCGCTGGTCGCTGTGGCTGGCGATTGCCGCGTGGTGTTTGCTCATCATCGCTGCGACCCGGCCACAATGGCTAGGTGAACCCATAGAGCAAGGGGTCAATGGGCGCGACCTGATGATGGCCGTGGATTTATCCGGCAGTATGCAAGAGCAAGATTTCATCATTAATAAACAACAAGTCGATCGCCTCACGGCCATTAAATTCATCGCCCGTGATTTTATCGCCCGACGCACCGGAGACCGAATAGGCTTGATACTTTTCGGGACCCAAGCTTACTTGCAAACGCCTCTCACCTTTGACCGCAAAACGGTTGAAAATTTGTTAATGGAATCTGCGATTGGTTTAGCAGGCGAGAATACCGCGATTGGCGATGCTATTGGTTTGGGCATCAAACGCTTACAAAACCAAGCAGCCGATAGTCGAGTCTTGATTTTGTTAACCGATGGCGCCAATACCGCAGGTGAAATCAGCCCGCTGAAAGCGGCTGAACTGGCTGCTGAAAATAAACTCAAAATTTACACCATCGGCATAGGTGCAGATGAAATGTATGTGCGCAGTTTTTTTGGGACGCGGAAAGTGAATCCATCCGCCGATCTGGATGAAAAAACGCTCACGGCAATTGCCGAGAAAACTGGCGGCACGTATTTTAGAGCACGTAATACCGATGAGTTGAACAAAATCTATCATCTGTTAGATGAGCTCGAACCCGTTGAGAAAGACAAACAATATTTTCGTCCGCGTGCAGAATTATATTTCTGGCCTTTAAGTTTGGCCTTAATTTTGAGTACCTTAATCTATCTCGACAAGCTGCGTGCATTATGAATTGGGAAAACTTTCATTTTATTCGCCCGCTGTGGCTATTGGCCTTTATACCTGCGCTTTTCCTGCTGCTAGCCTATAAGCGCCAGCGCCAAACCGGACAATGGGAAAATGTCTGCGATGCGGCGTTATTGCCCTATTTAATTCAATATCAAACGAGCAAAAGCAATCGTTTACCGTTGATCAGTGCGCTGCTAGCGCTCAGTTGCTCCATATTTGCGCTTGCAGGCCCAACTTGGCAACGCTTGCCTTCGCCCGCCTTTCGCAATGATTCCGCCTTAGTCATCGCCTTAAATCTTGCTGAATCCATGAATGCCTCGGACATCAAGCCATCACGTTTGATTCGTGCACGCTATAAAATTTCCGATATTTTGCGCCAACGGAAAGACGGTCAAACTGCGCTACTTGTTTATGCAGGTGATGCCTTTACCGTCACCCCATTGACCAACGACACCGCAACTATTGACAGCCAACTTTCGGCACTCACTAGCGAAATTATGCCCAGCAGCGGCAGTAATGCAGGTTTAGCCCTAGAAAAAGCCGCCGCTTTACTTAAACAAGCGGGCCTGCAAAAAGGGCATATTCTACTGATCACCGATACTGCCGACCTAGAACATAGCCTGCCAACGCTT
>SXIZ01000143.1 GCA_005779525.1 Methylococcaceae bacterium | reverse complement strand
GAATGTTAAGAAAATAGTATAAAAGAGGAATTATAGCTTTTTTTCGAAAAGCCTGACGGGCATTTACACGGCTCTTCAGTAGAATATAGTAAAAAATCCCCTGAAATAGTCCAAACGACATGCTGCACTAACCTTTAGCTCAGCTTGCATCGCCCTGGCCACCAAAGCATGAGAATAGAACGTTAAACTTATTATTGAAGAGGCATGCACAGATAAGCATTCACATAGCGCATTAGCGATTAGCGTTATCCATTTCCGCCGTAGTCAAATGTTGACGATAAAACCTGATAAGCGCCACAAACGCCACAAAATCATACAGACCGTGAATGATAATCGGTATCAGCAAATTGCGTTCACCACCATAATCTAAGGCTAACCCCAAATAAATGCTCACTAATCCAGCGCATAAAGCATAAAACGGGGTTATCGCATGCACTAGCCCAAAAATCACGCTACTGACGAGTAAACCTAAATCTATCCCCAACTTAATTTCTAACCAAGGTTGGAGTACACCACGAAATAAGCATTCTTCAGCTATTCCGGCGATACTGGCCAATACTAATAAATCGCTCCAATGTAGCGTATATAACCGACTCACTAAATTGAGCATCACCAGATCGCGCATGCGTTGTAATGCCGGATGACTAGCGTACTGCAGACTGACAAACGCCAAAAGTAAGGGCAGTGTTCCCGCAACCCCATAAATATAAGCGGCTTCAGTAAAATATAAGTTTGCAAAAGGTGCAATATCGACAACCCAGCCCAGGATGAACGCCAGTGGTAATAAAGAAGCTTCAAACAAACAAGCCGATTGATAAAAAGATTTTACTGAGTCGCTTAATTGGGGCATAGCATTAAAAGCTTGAAATAGATTAAATAACACTGTTGTATACTAAGAGACATGTTAACAACAACGACCTGCATTTTAACAATAATCCTATGCAATGTTATATCTATAAAAGCTTAAAAAAAGCAGAACTTTATCTCTATATAGACAAAAAAGACGACTTTTCTGCTGTGCCAGAAGAATGCCTTAGCACGCTAGGGCCGTTAGTTCACGTGATGGATTTAGAATTAACACGAGAGAGAAAATTAGCCCGTGAAGATAGCCAAAAAGTATTGAAATGCTTGCAAGAGAAAGGATTCTTTATTCAAATGCCCCCTCCCCTAGTTCCCGCATCTACACGTTTGCAGTAAGTCACTTGGCGGCAAAGATCCTGCCACCAAGTAAAGGAATTATTCAGGCACAGAAAATCGCAGTTCGATATGTCTGATAGATCAAAGTGATCTCCAAGAGATTAGCCATTGACTGATGCGTGCTAAGGCAATTTCTTGACCGCATTAATCAAATTATCCAATTCAGCGGTGTTCAGCTTGGCTTTTTCTGGATCAATAATGGATAAACGCCAAGACTTGATTTCGTTTTTAATGTATTCCTGCTCTAAATCGGCTTTTACTTGATCTTTGACTTCAGCAAATGGCTTGATTTTGGCGGGAATATACTCATCCAACTGGATTAAATGTAAGCCAAAAGCCGTTTCCACAATATCACTTAATTGCTTAGGCTTTTTTAGCGCAAATACCGCTTGCTCAAATGCAGGAACCATTTGACCCTTCGTAAAAAAGCCTAAATCCCCCCCTCTTTTCGCGCTTCCTGGATCCTCAGAAAACTGCGTTGCCAATTCCGCAAAACTCTTGCCCTTGCTGACTTGCTGACTGAATGACTGTAACTGCCTCATTTTCTCTGCTTTATTCTGCGCATCAAATTTTAATAAAATATGGTGCGCATGCACAGATTCTGGAATTGCGTAATTTTCTGAATGCGCCTCGTACTCCGCCAATGCTAATGGCTCCATATCTGGCACCTTGATAGAATTTTTCTTACGTTCAAGTAACTCTTCAACTAACACCTTGCGTGTGGCAATCGCAATTTTATTGGCAACCGCTGGCTCACTGGCTAAGTTTTGCTTATTCGCTTCTATATTAAACAACGATTCGTTATAAATACCATCCACAAACTTCCGGAGCATCGTTTCGTTGGTTTTAAATTTTTCCTGCAAATCTTTAGGCTGCGCCTGCACTTCATCAAGAATTTGTTTTGCTGTTAAATCAAATTGTTCATTGTGAATGACCACCTCTTCAGCAAATACCGCAGAACTTAAACTTAATCCAAGCAAAATCCTACTAATTAACACCATTTTTCTCATTGCTATTCTTAACCCACTATAAGCATTTAGACCGCATAACATCGCACTTAACTGTTTTACTTCAAAACCTGGGCAAGCAAAAATTGACGTGCTTGCCCAAGCTAAAATGTCATCGATTAATTATATTTACGAGCTCGGACAGATTTTGGTGCGATAAATGTAGTCGGCGCGGATACTGGGAAGTTAGCGTTGATTTCAACACGACAATTCACAGAAGGATCAGAAGCCGAAGGTTTACAACTTGAATTTAATGGACGCACATTAATGTAATACAATTTACCCGACGTCAAAGGACACAAATCATTCAAATTAGAACCATTACCTGACTGTGAGACATTAATGGTAATAGATCCTGCCGCGTCAATATGTGAACAATTCTGTTTATTGGGCAAATAATCCAAGAAATCTCCCGGTTTTTCAGAGATTGCCATCACGAACAATTTATACTTGGCATCCACACCAGCCATATCGTCTAAAGTGATCAATCTTACAGGCGTATATGGATAGGCCGATTTATTAAACTGCTCGGAATAGCCTTTGAAATCCAGACGAATAGCATAGGTTTCATTGGTAAATGACCCGCTATAGCGACAAGAATTCGGATCAGTCGACTCTTTACCAGCGCACCCTGGCAAATGCGTGGCATTAAATTGATTGGGGTTGGTAATGTATACATTTGAATCGCACTGAAATAATGACGCTAAGGTATTATCAGTCGTTAAACAAGCCGTATTGACAAAACCATTATTATTAGTCGGTGGAGGCTGCACCGCAGGTAAATCGGTTAACACCACTTGTACATTTTTACCTGCTTCCCCAGTCACCTCACCTGCTTTGTTAATCAATCCAGAGTAATCCAACAACTGGAGATTAAAAGGTGCTGCCACCAAGATATTTGTGTCGGTCGCCACCAATTTGTCTAATTGCGCGGCACTGGTTTCACTCATTGGGCTACAGTTATCTACACCCGTGAAACCATTAACTGTCAAGGTTTTTGACGCAGTATTAAATGTCAGGTTGTTGGCATGACATACCCGCTTAAAATTACTAGGTTTATAATAGACATCAAAATCTTGTGCTGCCATGGCAGTGCTTATTCCCGCACTTAGCAACCCTAAAATGCACCCTGTGACTTTTAAAGAAAATTGATTTAATTTATTTTTACGCATTGACCGTCCCTCAAAACAAAAAAAGGACCGAGCAGCATTTAGCTGATCGGTCCCCCATTACCAATCTTAAATCAACTATAGTAGATTTTTAAAAATTTACTATTTAGCTGAGATATTTTTTCCGTAACGTAAAGCAGTAGAAGCAGCGATACCAGTATCTTCATTGTATTCAAAACCAATAACAGGCATACCAGTATACGTAGCTGTTGCACCACCACTAGTTCCACCATTCACAGTTCCAGTGACTGCAACTGCTGTTGGGAAACCCAATTGTTGCCAGCCTTTAGCATAACCTTGAGCTGCATCTGTGTTTAACGCAGAAGATAAAGGGTTTAATTTGCTAAAAGTAATGACGTTTACTTCGAATGGTAATGCTAATCTAGGTACTACAGGCGCAACAAATGGAGAGAACTCTGTTTTGTTGCTTGTGACTGTAACAGCTTCTTCTTCATCAGTTAAAGCTTGGCTAATTTGCACGATTGAATCAGAGAATGGTTGTACTGCTGGTTTTAAATCCATCAACCATTTTTTAGTTGGGAAGTTAACCACCCAGCTGCTTTGCGCCGTGCCAGTAGTATCAAAAGCACCAAAGATTGATTCGCTTTGGAATACTGTAGACAATGCTCTTGCAGGCGCGTCAAAAGTTGCAGAATACAATTTAGCATCTCTATCAGAGAATACATCAGAAGCTGCAGGACTTACGTTAGATGCATTTGGAGAGTCAACACTTGATAATGAAATGTTGTTAATACCAAAGCCAGCACCTTGACCGTCATTAAATGCGTTAGCCAAATTAGAAACTGGAATTTCAATTGCGCTAGCACGAGCAGGATCAATCAATGAAGATTGAACACTTAATACGTTTTCTGCTTGGCTAAACTGGCTTTTTACAGAGGCGAACGCATTTGCAAATCCCCAATCGATTGAAGAACAGCTTCTTGGCACACCATTAACGTGTTTAGCTAAATAAGGAACAGTATTCACCGCATCAGTAGAGATGCTGCTTACACCCATTACTGCAACAGTAACGTAACCTTCTTGGATTTTAGAAATTAATTGACTGTTAAAGCCAGTTAACACGTTTTCTGAACGTAAAGACACGTTGTTACCAAAACGAGTAGTGTCAAACTCTACAGAGTAAGCACCTTTGCCTTCATTAACCCATTGGTTTTTATCAGGAACAGTACAAGTTGTATCAGAAGTAACAAATTTAGCGCCAGTGGCTGATGGTACGATTTGACCAGACCAAACATCACGTGGGCTCATGATAACGTTAAAGTCTCTAACTTCTTGAGAGTCAGTACCTCTACGGAAAGTAACTTTTACAGCAACGGTTAAGTTGCTAGTGTTGATTAATTTAATAACTTCAGACTGACCTTTGGTCACTGAGAAGTATGGAATGTATGCATACTCACCAACGCCTTCGTTTGAAATGTTAATCGCTTGTGCAGTACTTGCAAAAGCGCCTAAACCCAAAGTGGCTGTTAAAGCAATAGCCAATTTATTTTTTTTCATTTTTTCCATTTTAAATACCTTAAATTTTATTGAACAAAATATGGAGCCTGACACTATTAATACAAATAAACCCAGACGAAATATTAGATCATTACACCACTTTAAGCAACTATTTTAATGCTTAGTCTTAGGATAACACACACCCCATTAATCACACAACCCTAAAATCCAGGGAAAATAAAGTGATGAAAGTAGACATTATTGAACATTTTAACACTAATTTGCAATCCACCAGTCACCTTCTTGTTTCACCCAACGCTCATTGATTTCGACCTCGTTATCCATTGGAACACCATCGGATAGCAGGATCTGGTAGGCCAAATTTAACTTTACATCTGCGGTTTTATTTTCTTGCACGATCACCGCATTTTTGGCTTCAATATGTTTCCATTGTAGTTTACTACCAAATTTCGATCGAAATTGATTCACATCATGGGTTTGGCGATATGCAGGCAATTCATACTGATAAGCCGCATCCCAATCTTTCTTAATTAATGCCTCCCATCGTGCTTGAGCCCGCTCTTTAAGTATTTCAACATCATTACCACCAATCCCCACCATAGCACATCCAAGTAATTGCATTTGGAGCAGCGTGATGATAAACCACTGTCTTAATATGTTCATAAACCTCAGCATAAAATATAAAAAAACAATACGTTGCAATTATAATGACGCAAGCTAGCAAGCATTTATCCTTCCTAAGAATTTAGATCTCCCTGCCATTTTAACATAACTCATGATTTTACTTAAGCTAACTGCCCAGCTACACATTTAAACTCTAACAAATCATTGCTGTTTAATGTTTTGATTATGTTACCATATTATTGCAACAGTTATTCCATACCCACACACAACAGTCTTTTCTCTTGCCATCAGATCGCCTTCATGCCTGACATAAAACTTAGCATTGTATATCTTAACTTTAATCGCCTTGCAGAATCGACGCTCACCACCCAACAATTACAACAGCTCTGCCAAAACCGTTCTGATATAGAAATTATCGCCATTGACAACGGCTCATCGGACGGTACTGCTGATTTTTTAGAACAACAAGCCAATATCAATAGCGTGCTTTTGCCTGACAATTCCGGAATAGCGGGCTACAGCGAAGGGTTTCGACAAACCCGCGGGCAATATATTTTGGTTTTGGATGATGATTCCTGCCCAAATACGCTAACAGGGATAGATCTGGCCATTCAACGTATGGACAACACCCCCAATATTGGTATTACCGCTTGTCATATTGAAACGCCCGATGGTGAACAGCAGTGGAGCTGGCATCTACCTAAAACCAAAGCATTAGGGACATCCCCATTTTTTATTGGCTGTGGTTTTATTATCCGCCGCGATATTTTTGAACTGATCGACTGGTATCCTGAGATTTTTTTCCTGTATCAAAACGAAATCGATGTAAGTTTTAAGGTTCGTCAACTGGGTTATACTATTATATATGACCCCAATTGCGTGGTCACACATCGAGGCACGCCGAATCAAAGGCCGAATTGGCGCAGGATTTTTTTTCCTACACGCAACACGCTCTGGCTCATTCGTCAGTATTACACTGGTATGCAAGCCTTCTATATGATTATTTCGCGCCTTTTGATTGGATTGGTGCGTGCTTGTAGTTTTGGTCAATTACCCGCTTATTTCAAAGCCGCCTTAGCTGGCTTAGGCGAACCCGTAAAAAAATCCCCGCTATCCCCAGAATTACGCAAAATTTTTACCCCATTTTGGAAACAAAACAGTATTATTCATCAATTTTTTAAACGCACTTAACTCATGAGCACACCCACAGCGAAAATTCTAGTGATCATTGTGACCTGGAATAAAAAAGATTATGTTATTGATTTATTGAAATCACTCAGCAATATCAACTATCCCACCGAACTGCTGGATGTGTTAGTCATAGATAACGCCAGCACTGATGGCACAGTGAGCGCTTTAGAATCTCAATTTCCACAGATTAAAATCCTGGCGAACACTGAAAATTTAGGTGGCACCGGGGGATTTAATACCGGTCTAGCCTGGGCCTACGCCCAACCGGAGCATACCTATGAATATTTGTGGCTACTCGATAACGATGTGGTCGTACATAAAAATGCCCTGGTTGAATTGGTCAACACTTTAGACAATACCCCAGATGCGGCAGTTGCAGGCTCTACGATGCTGCAATTGGATTACCCCTGGCAAATTAATGAAATGGGGGCTTTTGTCGATCTCAGCCGCGGAACCTTAGGCCTTAATCGCCATTTTGAACAGGTTCCAGGCTGGCGCCAAAAATCCATCGCAGAACTACTGGTCTCGGATGCCGACCTCACCAAGTTACTGATACATTGCCAACCAAATATGGATGTCGACTATGTTGCCGCGGCCTCTTTGCTTATTCGCGCACCCATCGCCAAACAAGCGGGACTGTGGCTAGACTTCTTTATTCATTTTGACGATGTTGAATGGTGCTTACGCATTAACAAAATGGGGCACCGCGTGTTGGTTTCAGCGCGCTCACTGATCTGGCATCTGTCCGCAGCCGCAAAAATTCCGAGTTGGATTTTATATTATGACAATCGCAACATTTTATACTTGTTGCAAAAACACGCGCATAATCCCGCACAAGAAGTTCGTAATACCTGTAAATGGATCGCCAAAAAAGCCCTGTACTATGCCTTACTTGGCAAACAAGATTTGGCCCAATTGCATCTAGATGCTATCGAAGATTTTCAAAACACGGTTATGGGGAAAAAGGACATCCAATTGACGGGTGTCACCAAGACATCGGCCTTCATGGACAGCGTTTTTAGCGAACCTAATATCAAACGCATCCTCTTGCCCTGCACTGTCAACACACAAGCAACCAAGATGCAGGCGCCACTCGTCAAAGCCTTAAGACATCGCCCAGATTTAGAGGTGTATTATTTAAGTCCACCCAAGGAATTACAACATTATCCTAGCGCCCAAATTCCCGGAGCTCGCACCATCTCTGTGCCTAAATTCAGATTGCTGCGCTATTGGCATTATTTTAAATTACGCGGGCAATTCGACTTAGTCATTCAATCGGACTACCATCCCATTATTCCGCTGTCTTGGCTAGGTAACGAAACTATTTTTGTGAATGATGAAAATTTTTGTCGCCGCCCAAAAACCAGTTTAAATTCCATTCTCGCGATCTTGCCTAAGATTTTGAATTATTTTATTAAATGAGCAAGCATTAAGCGAACTGCATGCCAAACCTATCCCCCCCGCAAGTGGCCATTATCGGTGGCGGCCCCTCCGGACTGATGGCCGCTGAAGTGCTCAGTCTTGCGGGTGTGCAGGTTGACCTTTACGACGCCATGCCCTCACTGGGCCGCAAACTCTTATTGGCGGGCATCGGCGGCCTGAATATCACGCATAGCGAGGATTATGCCAAATTTTGCAGCCGATACGGATCACAGCAAGCTCACTTACAAACCATACTGAACCAATTTCCCCCAGAAGTTTTACGCGCCTGGGTGCATGAACTAGGTATCGAAACCTTTATTGGCAGCTCCGGCCGTGTTTTTCCCACGCAAATGAAAGCCGCACCGCTACTGCGCGTCTGGTTACAACGCCTGCGTCGCACGGGAGTGCGCATCCATGTGCGCCATCGTTGGCTAGGTTGGGATAGTGATGGGGCATTACGCTTGCAAAATGCTAACGCC
This sequence comes from Methylococcaceae bacterium, assembly GCA_005779525.1. Lineage (GTDB taxonomy): Bacteria > Pseudomonadota > Gammaproteobacteria > Methylococcales > Methylomonadaceae > SXIZ01. Next base: position 4,570 of record SXIZ01000143.1, on the reverse strand, counting down.
GAAATACGCGTGCATCCCTCTGCAACCCTACTCGCTCTGGGAGGAGCCAGCTGGCCACAATTAGGCTCGGACGCGGCGTGGGTCCCTTGGCTTGCAGCCCAAGACATCCAAATAACGCCGTTACAAAGTGCTAATTGTGGGTTTGAAGTAGCCTGGAGTAGCTATATACGTGAGCAATATGCAGGAACGCCGTTGAAATCAGTTGCCATCAGTTTTACTAACGCCCAAGGCGTCACTGAACGCCGCTGCGGAGAGCTGATGATCAGCCAGCACGGCATAGAAGGTAGTTTAATTTATGCCTTTTCCAGAGCACTTAGAGAGCAGCTCAATCACTTTGGAGCTGCAACATTTTTGCTAGATCTCGTCCCAGGACGCGAATTAGATCGTATATCCAAGGATCTCCTGCGCCCGCGTGGCTCGGATTCCTTCAGTAAATATTTAAAAAAATGTGTGGGCATTTCCGGGCTTAAAATTGCCCTCCTGCATGAAATACTCTCTAAAGAGCAATTGGCAGATCCGATCATATTAGCCAATAAGCTCAAGGCCTTACCTATAACGGTTCATGCCACGCGCCCGCTCGCCGAAGCGATTAGCACCGCAGGGGGCGTGAGTTTTGCTAATTTAGATGCCAATTTGATGTTAACCCAGATGCCCGGCACTTTTATCGCCGGCGAAATGTTAGATTGGGAAGCGCCTACGGGTGGATATTTACTCACGGCCTGTTTTGCTACTGGAAAACACGCCGGCCTAGGAGTATTAAACTGGCTAGCACAGCGCTAGTAACAGCGTATACATTTTGGTATCGTCAAACTTAACCAAAGTTTATCTTAGCTTCCAAATCATTGCGCGAATCCGCATTTTTTAGCGCCTCCTCCAGACTGATTCGCCCAGCTTGATATAACGCATGCAAGGCATCGTCAAAAATTTGCATACCTTTACTCCCACTGGATGACATCGCAGATTTAATCTCATGCAACTCACCTTTGAGAATTAAATTGGCAATATGCGGGGTATTAATCATGATCTCGATCGCCGCACAGCGTTTACCGAGTAAATCAGGAATCAAACGCTGAGAAATCACAGCGCGCAAATTTGCCGCCAAATCCATAAACAACTGATGATGCTGCACATGCGGAAACATGTTCACAATCCGTTCCATCGCCTGATTGGCGTTATTCGCATGCAACGTAGAGATACATAAATGCCCGGTATTTGCCAGCTCCAAAGCAGCTTCCATGGTTTCTTTATCGCGAATTTCACCAATTAAAATCACATCTGGAGCTTCGCGCAAACTGGCCTTCAGCGCACGCGCGTAAGACGTGGTATCCACCCCGATCTCTCGCTGATTCATAATACATTGCAGATTAGGATGGGAAAATTCAATCGGATCTTCGATAGTTAAAATATGCCCCGTTGAATTGGCATTGCGATGATGAATCATCGCCGCCAGTGTCGTAGATTTACCTGAGCCCGTGCCACCGACCATCAACAAGAGTCCACGCTTTTGCATGATGAGTTCTAATAAAATCTCAGGTAAACCCAATTGCGCAGCGCTTGGAATCACCGAAGGAATCAGACGTAACACCAAACCGATACATTTACGCTGATAAAAAGCATTGGCACGAAAACGCGCGCTGCCATCAGGGAGTTCGATGGCAAAATCTAGATCTTTCGTGGCCTGAAACTCTGCAATTTGCTCGGCGGTCATTAAATCAAACACGGCGGTTTGCACCAACGCTACGGTAAGCTCAAATTGATCTAACATCACCACTTGTCCGTAGACTTTGGCTTTAATAGCAGATCCCACCGTGAGGAATAAATCAGAAGCGCCTATCTCGACCATGGCTTTTAAATACGGCCACAACGAGAGCGTTTCAGTCGGGACTGTGCCCAACACTGCTATATTTTGGGGTAACACCTCTGCGGGTAAACTTGCAAGAGGTTGAATCAACAGGGCTAATCCTAGGCTTTCCACACTCATTGCGATGCTAAACTGCGCATCACCTAAAGTGAAATTAAACGTCAGGCATTTCTCTTGAATCAATTGCTGCTTTTGCGTTGCATCTAATAAGGCAAACGCCAGCTCTTTGGTCATGTTCGCCGTTAACTCGGTTTTACCGACGGGCCGCAGTTCGCCATTTAACTTTAGTTGAGGTAAAGCTCCCACTTGTAAGCTTAAACTCTCGGCATTTTTTTCGAGCATTAACTTCAAATACGGCGAGATATCCATAGTATTAAGCCACCACTGTCAAAATTCGGATAAGAAAGACCATCACCCTTAAGCATTACCCGCTTAACTTTCTTCTTCGGTTTTGGATTCCAAGGAAAAGCCAGAAGCATCGGTACCACTACCTCCTTCATCCAACTTAATTTGTAGGCGTAACTCATTGGCAGAATCGGCGTTTTTAATGGCTTCGTCATAACTGATTCTACCCGCTTTGAATAAATCAAATAAGGCCTGATCAAAAGTCTGCATTCCCAGTTCGCGGGATTTTTTCATAATCGGCTTGATGCCAGGCACATCACCTTTCGCGATTAAGTCCTGAATCAAAGGCGTATTCAGCAAAATTTCAATCGCCGCACAACGCTGTCCATCAACCGTCTTCACTAGCCGTTGCGAAATAATGGCGCGTAAGTTCAATGAAATATCTTGCATTAATTTCACTTGGGTTTCAGTAGAGAAAAACCCCAAAATTCGATCAATCGCCTGATTGGCATTATTCGCGTGTAAGGTCGCTAACGCTAAATGCCCAGTTTGTGCAAACTCCAATCCAAACTCCATAATTTCGGCACTGCGGATTTCACCGATGACGATCACATCCGGTGCTTGCCGGAGCGTGTTATGCAAGGCGGCCTCCCAACTTTTGGTATCCACTCCCACCTCTCTTTGCATCACCACACAATTTTTATGCACGTGCACATATTCAATCGGATCCTCGATGGTAATAATATGCCCATAGCTGTTTTCATTACGGTAGTCAATCATCGCCGCTAAGGACGTGGACTTCCCTGAACCCGTTCCGCCCACCATCACGATCAAACCATTTTTGGCCATGATGACGTCTTTCAAAATGGGTGGCAGCCCTAATTTATCAAAATTGGGAATCTCCGAAGTGATCACCCGTATCACCAAGCCTTGCGAGCCTTGTTGAAAATACGCGTTCACACGAAAACGTCCAATACCTGGGGGAGCAATGGCAAAATTACACTCTTGGCTAGCTTCAAATTCTTTAAGCTGCCGATCATTCATAATGCATTGGGTTAAGGCTTTGGCATCATTTGCCGATAGTGACTGCTTGGTGGCAGGCGTCATTTTGCCCTTAATTTTAATGGCCGGGGGAAATCCCGTGGTAATGAATAAATCCGACCCTTCTTGCTGCAACATCAGTTTCAGCAATTTGGTCATAAAACCCATAGCCTCATCTCTTTCCATCGGTACACTCCTCAAGCGTTCATTCCGCAGGGGTTAAGGTACCCGCCTATAGCGCATTTACCGTCGCCCGCAATTATTAACATGCCTAAGAGCAAATAATAGCGCAACTTAGAAAAGTGTATAGCTACGGGGCTATATTTAATGCTTTAGACGACAGTCAGGATTACGAACTACACGACAACATTGAGCAACCTGGCCTTTCACGAGCCCAATCGGGTCGCTTAGCGGCATACACTTCATGTTCTGCTTGCGCGTCATAGGGTTTACGTAATACCTCCAACAAAGTCGCAATCTGACTAAAATCGCCAGCTTCTGCTTTATCTATCGCTTGCTGAGCTAGATAATTGCGCAGCACATACTTAGGATTCGTACGATTCATCAATTCTGAGCGTGCCTGCTCAGTGATTCCTGCAGTCTGAACGCGTTGCTGATACAGTTGCATCCAAGCTTGTAGGCGCAGCCAATATTCTTGGACCAGTTGTTCTGGCACATAGTAACAAGGCATTAACGCTGTCATAATCGGCGTTAAATCCTTAAAATCTTGACGTAAATCTAGACTGGCTAGCAAGCGATAGAACCAGGTCATATCGGTTTCCACTAAAGTCAAAATTTCTAATAATTCATTGACTAAGGCCGCATCTGCCTCCCCATTAAAACTCTCCAAGCCCAACTTATTCGCCATCATATTTTGCCAGCCGATAAGATAGTATTGATGAAATTCTTGTACGACAGCTTGTACGGGTTTAATTGCATTAATTAAAGGAAATAGTGCATTCGCTAACTGCACCACATTCCAATAGGCGATTTGCGGTTGTTTTCCATAACAGTAGCGGCGCATATCCCCATCAGTGGTATTTGGCGTCCATTTTGGATCATAATTTTCTAGCCAGCCGTAGGGACCGTAATCAATCGTCAGGCCAAGGATAGACATGTTGTCGGTATTCATCACCCCGTGCACAAACCCAACTCGCTGCCAATGCACAATCATCTCTGCCGTGGAACGACAAATTTCCCGCAGCCATTCCAAATAGGTTGCGGTGCTAGGTGCCCCTAAATGAGGAAAATCGGTCCGTATCGTAAAGTCGACCAATTGCTTCAATAAAGCCAAATCATTACGGGCAGTCAGTAATTGAAAAT
>SXIZ01000142.1 GCA_005779525.1 Methylococcaceae bacterium | reverse complement strand
GCTTGTCGTTCCAAAACGCTTAACTGCATTTGGGTTTGATAACGCTCAATACCGGGATAATGACCAATGACGACCACTTTTTTGCCTGATAATTGCGGTAAAAAATGTTCGAAAACGGCCAAGTTACCTGGGGACGCAACAGCAGTTAGTACCACGCTGTCGGGTAGAGGGCGATTATTAATGCAGCTATTAATAGCCGCCATGGCGACGGTTGCTTGATAGGGTTCCCAAGAGGCAATCCAGGCCGCCACATCCGTGACACTTTTTCCGGTCAAACTTCCCGACCAAGGTAGGGTACGTGTGGGTATGCCTGGACTCATGGCAAGTCCTGAGCTATGTTGGCTGTTTTGGCACAAGGTCCACACCAGTCCAATAGTTAAATTGCTGATATGCGCTTGACTGCTGCAATGATCCAGCAAAAGTTCATAGATACGCTGATACGCTTGCACAGTTTATTCCTGCGGTAACTCGAGAAGTTTGGCTTCAGTTTTAATATTGTCGGCTTTGCCCCAGGCATTAATCGCTTCCACAAAAAATTGTTTCTTTTTGGGATGGGGTTGCACGACATCATATTCAGCGTAAAAGCTCCCATCCCCGTGGAATTTAATCTGTCCGATGCGTTGTTTGGTGGGACTATACCAATAGCCCACCAAATCTTGCGATTGGGTGTAGGGATCGGTCACTAAACTAAATTCAGCCGCTTCAAACACGGGTAAATTAATCGGCGTTTGTAGGGAAAAGCCTAATTTAACAATGTTCTCAGTAATCCGTTGACAAATCGTTACGCCATACGCCTTGCGAGCTTCGATGCTGGCGGCAATAGAATGGTTGCTCATAAGGCCTCCTGAATTAATGCTTTAGCCAAACTCATCACCACCGAAGAACCACAACGATCTTCAGGATCCAGTTCTTGTAACAATAATAAAATCACGTGCGCTTCCGAAGTATGTTCTTGGCGTAATTTGACAAACGCCAGGGCTTTGAGGGTGTAGAGATAAAATAAGGTGATATCACTTTGATACATATCAAGCTTTTGATGTTGCCAGGCTAAGCGACGGTAATCACTTGCAAAATCACCTTGGCGCGCAGCTTCTGCTAAACCTGCCATGACTTCGCGCTCAGCCTCAAGTAATCGTCCTTGGTAAAAGTAAAACTTATATAGCGCAAAATAGGTTTGTACACAACTCGAATTCAGCGCTTGCGCCTGTTTGAAGAGCGCCTCTGCTCGAGGCTTATCAACATGGGTGGCTGTGACCGCGGCCTGCAGCAATTCATTTACAGCCTCCGGCACATCAGGACTAAACAATACCTTTTCTTCAAAAAACGCGGCCTGTTGCATGACTACCACACCTCAGAGGGAACTTGCAGGGCTTCAACTGGTGTGCCACCAAGCAAATGTTGTTCAATAATGGTTTTTACATCATCCTTGCTGATACGTCCGTACATGACCCCTTCTGGATATACCAGAACGCTAGGTCCAAGCATGCATGGGCCCATACAGCCAGTGTTGGTTAAGCCGATTTTGTCAAATAAATTACGGCTTTGAATTTCATTCATAAACTCATTCATGACCTCAGCACACCCACTGCTGGCACATGAACCACGTGGATGACCTTGAGGACGGTTTTGGGTACAAATAAAAACGTGTTTTTCGGGTCTGGGCATGGGAATACTCCTGAAAGTTAATCTCGGGTCGGCTATCCTGGATAGCTGTTCCCCTACTCCAGAGGGCGTCGCAGCGAGGTTGGATTCAACAATTTAAACTCAACAATCGAAGATCTACATTTTGATGTTTGCGACAGCCTCAGGTTTAGGGGTGGGCAGTTTGCGTGGAAGTGTTTAGTCTATAAAACCCAAACATATTCCCCACGCTGTTATGCCGCGATTTTATGCTGATGCGTAAAACAGTCTTTCGGACAGACTTTGGAGCATGCTTCACAGCCTATGCAATCGGCAGGATTTTTTAAGCTCATGACCATGCTGTTATCATCATCTTCTTCAAAATCGCCGTAATCATCGTCAAAATCCTCGGCAGCGACTACGTCATCTTTGTCTATTAAGTCAAACACATCGCGCGGACAGACTTTGAAGCATCGACCGCAGCCAATACAGGTACGTTGATTTAAGTCACTCACATAATTTGGCGTCCAAACGGTGCCGCCAAAAGTGGTCCCAGTTATAAATTCGCTCATCTCGAGTCCTCACGCAACGGTGCTGCTAGCAGCCAGCAGCGCTTTATTGGCTTCATCCCAGGCCTTACAGGCATCATAGGTATTTTGGGCTATGGCTAATAGCTCTCCATACGCATCAGGCAAGCGATCTTCAATTAAATCATGTAATTCCATTGCCGCTTCGCTGGCCAAACGTTTGGTTTTTTTAACTTCTTTTTCCAATTTTTTTAATTCTTCGTCTGTCATAACTCACCTCATGCCTCGGCAACTTCTCTGAATTGCGCGATTAAACCCAATGCCTTTTCAATAGCCACATCAGTTTTGGTCGTCAAATCTTCTAAACTGGGAAAGCCAAATCGATGCACATCGCGCAAAGTTTTATCGACGACAATCAATTTGCCTACCAAAATAAACGCCCGACCAAAACCCTCGTGCGTGATATTGATGACGGGTACCGCCATTAAGCCGGACTTTTTCTCAATCAACGAGGCGATACTGTTGTAATAGGCTTTAACCCGCGCCAGCGTAGTTTCGTCTGGATCGCCAACAATCGGGATTTCACGTTTACGTTCTTTGGTTAACACCAAAGGATCAATAATCTTGGCTTCCGACCAGCCTTCATAGGTGTCATAGGTATCTAGAGCGCGAAGCTGTTTGAGCATTTCGCTCACAACTTCTGATTCTAAATAGGGATCGGTGTCTTCAATGACCAGAGCTGCTTGGGACATGGTGGTTCTCCTGTGGAAATTTGGTTAAATATTTAGGTGGATTGGTTTATTACTCAGGCAATCTTAATTTTTCAGTTAGGTGTCGCTATCGCGACGCTGTTTTAATCGGGTTTTCGCACCCGAGGGCGAAATACTTTCTTTTGCTCCGCCTCGGCAACTGCTCCAGGCGTTGCTCTACCTCCTGCATCCCTGCAGTCGAAAAGAAAGTATTCAAAGAAAAGGCGGCCCAGTTACCGCTAATGTCTTGCGCTCCTCGTAGTTATCGGGGGGTGACAAAAGGGGCGTCCTGCCCCTTTGCCACCGTGCGGCATCCATGCCGCACCCCTTCGGGCTGTTCCCGATAACTACTGCGGTGCTCGACGCGGTAAACGGGATTAAAACTCGTTTACCGTAAACCTGAAAAATAGCCTGACTATTTGACAATATTTCAAAATATGAATAGTTTGCTTAACCGACATTATAAAATTGACTGAGTACTCGATTTATTGAGCTTGCTGTGCCGAGATCATCTGCTTAAGTTAAATCAGGCTATGCAGAATCAACACTTGCGAGACTTAAACTCGGGCAACCTGGCTTATTCATCCCAACCTTCATCTTCCATAACATCGAAGCGCTTGGGATCTGGACCCTTGTGCTGATTAATCGCTTTCGCTAACCAGCTGGATGGCCCAGCGCGCATCTCCGCCTGCAAATCTGATAATAAACTGGCAATGGTACAACCTTCGTGCACTTTAATAGGCTGAATGCCATGGGCGACGATTTGTTTGATTGCTGAGGCACCGACGGCTTGGCAATACACGGCGGCACAGCCCTCGAGTAATTGCAGTTTGACCGATAACTTATCTTCGTTACCGTCTTGCGCTAATTCGCCAAACTGTGCGGCTTCTAATAATTGCGTTTGTTCGGGATCGACAGCGTAGACAGCAAACGATTTCGACGAACCAAAATGCTGATTAACATGCAGCATATCAGTGGTGGCAAAAGCTACTTTTATTGCGGTTTCCATGGGCATCCTCTGTTCGTGGGGCTGCACAACCTGCATGCGTCTTGTTAATGACATGTTGGCGAGCATTGGTGGCGTTCATGTTCGGGTTTTTGCGCATACGGTGAGTGGTACACCGCAATCTCTTCATGCGCAAAATTGATGACTAAATTGGCGAGGTCAAATAAAGATTGCCGGGTGCCGCGATAGCCAATCCAGGTTTTTTGGTAACCGCCGATGATGTCGTACAACGGAAATCCAGCGCGTAAAATGGGAATGCCAAGGCGTTCTGCACTGGCGACCGCATGTGAGTTACCGATTAATAGCTGTGCCTTATTGGCTTTGGCGAGCAATTCCAAGTCTTCTAAATCGCCAATTTTGATGCTTTCAACCGGAGCGGCCGCCAAGAGTGGCGTATTCGCCGCACTGATGGCAGCAACCACTTCGGCACCCATACCCTGAACTAAATGAATAAAGGCATTGAGTTGGTCGGGGTCGGCAGCAATGGCTATGCGTAATTGTCCCAACATAAAATGCGTGTCTAACATGGCATCTTGTAATTGCGAGCGTTGACGTTCAATTTTTGCAGGCACGGGCTGTTCGCTGAGTTCCGCCAAGGTCATGATTAAGGCATCATTGGCGTCTAAACCATATAAATGATCGAAATAATGGCTGGGTACGCCCGTACGTTCTTGCAGAAGTTCACCTGATTTGCGTAAGGACGCACCAATAACCAGCGTCGCTTTGGCTTCTCCTAAGGTATAAACTTCGGAGATAGCCGTTCCGCCGATGGTGACCGGGGAAAAATCGTCGTCCGTTAAACTGCCGTCTAAGGAATCTGAAATATCAGGAATCAACACTGGACGCAGATTGAATTGTTCAATTAAATCGCGCAAGGCTTCCAAATCGCCTGGGGTCAACATCGGGCTGACCAATACATTGACTTGTCGTTGGCGGGTTCCAGGGCGAGTGTTAGCCGTCTGCGCGTCTGGCACTAAAGCTTTGATGATTTCATAGACAGTCGCCGCATAGCCTGTTTCTACGCAGCCGGTAAAATCTGGGGTATTTACCGCGACGACCGCCACATGTGCGTATTCTGGATAACGTTCGCGAAACTCGCGGACATTGCGATGTACATCGGCACCTTGGGTTTAGGCCAAGCCCGTCGTGAGCACTACGATCAGCGCTGGGTTAGATTTTTCCGCGATCGCTTTAATGCCTTCAATGACGTTTTCATCCGCGCCCATCACCGAACTGGCTTGATCCATCGCGGTACTTTGCAGGGGAATCGGTTCACGAAAATGGCGTACAAAAAATACTTTGGCAAACGCCGTGCAACCTTGCGAACCGTGTAATATCGGCATCGCGCGATCAAAGCCTAAGCAGGCAAGGGAGCCGCCCATCGGTTGACTGGCTTTCAGCGGATTGACTGACAGTGCTTTTTTGCGTTTGATAATTTCAGCCATAATGGTTACTCCGCTGCTGCTGTGGTTAATGCATCTACTGCGGTGACGCTAGCGGATGCAGCTCCCTGAGTGCTGGCAACGCGCCAAGGGGGGGTTGCGCGAACGGCTTGCCAGACTGGACTTTCAATGGTTAATGCTAATTGCCTGACCAGCTCCAACATGCCTTGGTAGCCTTCGTAACCAAACTCACGTTCTTGATTGATATCTAAAAATGGAATGCGCGCT
>SXIZ01000141.1 GCA_005779525.1 Methylococcaceae bacterium | reverse complement strand
GAGGCTAGCCACGCTGAGGTTGCGTATAGGTCCGGTATCAGTCTGCCTGATTCAGGGTGTAATAATAATTTTAGCTTTTGTTCATAGGGCACACTAGATTTGGCTAGGTACCAAGCTGCTAGAAATTCAGCAAAGGTTCGGCTAGCAAACTGGAAACGTTGCGCACTTAACGGCATAAAAATGCCCGTTAATTCTAAAGTTTCGATAACTACAGCTTTATCAATATTGACCTTATTCCCAATTAAATTATCTTCACCAATGACTTCATTCGCTGAAAACTCAGTGGGAGGGCACTGCACATGATTGCCATTCCAGATTTGATTGCAGCCTTTGAGTAAACATCCTAGCGCGAATCTAGCCGCTACCAACATTCTAAGGCTTGCATCCTTATTGCCTGTATTACGTGATGCTTGCCGCATTGGGCTATCTTCGCAGAGCAGATGCAATCCTTGTTTAAAAACCTCAGTACGTTCTTGCGGCAATTGACCACGTTGATATAACTGCAATAAAAATTTAGCGGTCACCGGGAGTGCCGCGAGCTCTTGAATTTCACGGGTGGCAATTTCGGTTAGATATTTTTCGGCGTCAAAATTTAAAGCGTTTGCGGCGATTACGACATCGTCTCTACGCAATGGGCAAATGCGAAGTTTTTGGACAGCATTAGGTTTAGCTTTCCAGCGCTCATCAAATGCTTTTTCTAAAGACTCTGACCACCGCTCCGCCCGACAAGTTATTCGAATTGCTATCTGCTCTGAAGCTGTTAGTTTGTTAAGTAGATTCCGCTCTAACCAACTCTCGGCAGAACTTATGCCACACTCATCTAAGCTATCTAACAAAATTGTTAAATGGCACCCTGCAGCTAATTGCTTGTGTATTTCGGGTTCGAATAACTGTTCTTTTAGTTCATCCTGAGAGCCGACCCCAAAGTCTTTTAAGTTGCAATAAATTACTAAGCTACCGATTTCTTGCAATGCTTTATGCTCATCTGCTAAAGCTTGGCTTTTTCCAGCGCCAGGTTCCCCGAGTAGAATCAGCACTGGAATATCTCGCAAATCCGCAAGTTGTTTAGGTACTTCTGGATAAAAAGCAATAATATCTTTGGAAGGAAGTGTGAGATAACCCTGGTTTAAAAAGTCACTTATGTTTACTTCATTGGATAACCAATATCTGGGCCATGGGATTGTTGGAAAAGAATCAGTCATGATTTTGTTGGAAATTGAGTTTTGTTTGTGTCAGGAGCCATGGCCGAATTAGATTTTACAGATAATTTTGGCAAAAAAGTAAATTTAACTGATACCGTGTATGTTTAAACGCCCCACTTTTTAGCAGCCCACCCTTACTCACCAAATCCTGCAAATCCCGGGTAGCCGTTGCCCTACTAGCGCCAGTGATGCCAATATATTTTTCCGCACTTAAACCGCCAGTAAAGCCATCTGGACCTTCACGAAACATGCGGGCCAAGGCTTTTTCCTGACGAGAATTCAGTTGCTCACGCAAACGGTCATACAACTTAGCCTTATTGATCAGAAATTCTATCCAGCTTTGGGTGTAATCTTGCGCAGTGAGGGTGGTTTCCGCAAAATAGAGTAGCCAGTCAGTAATCTCATTCTGTTTGTTAGCGCGTTCCAATGCACTGTAGTAAGCTTTTTTATTACGCTCGATGGTGTAGGCAATAGCAATCAAGGTAGGCTGACCTAGACATTGAGCCAAGGCTTTTTCTGCTATGGCTCGACCAATCCGGCCATTGCCGTCTTCATAGGGGTGAATGCTGACAAAATAGAGATGCGCAATGGCGGCCCGTATTATGGTCGGAAGTGGGCTAGTGCCGTCTGGCGCACTGTCATTAAACCAATTAATGAAACGCTGCATTTCTGCAGAAACTTGGGCAGCAGGTGGTGCTGCAAAATGAATTTTGGGGTTATAAATCGCACCGGAAACGATTTGCATGGGTTCGTTCTGGGTACGATAGCGGCCTATGTCGTTTAAATCCCGGCGGCCATTGGTCAGCATCGTGTGCCAGGTATGTAGTATGTTATGAGATAAGGGGGCGGCAAAGTTTTGGTATAAATCCACCATCACTTCGGCAATGCCTTGTTCGGCGGCGGAAACTTTACGCTGGTCTGTCTTGAGTCCGAATTGGCGGCAGATAGAGGACTGTAAACTATCCCGATCTAAAACCTCACCTTCGATAGCAGAGGTTTTGAGTGCTTCGTTACTGATGAGTTCAACTGTAATGTATTGCTGGTCGGCATCGTCCAGGTGTTTGTAGGCACCGAATAAAATACCAGCATTGAGCAGTAAATGCTTTTCAAAATCAGCTAATTTTGCACTGTTATAAGTGAAATTCGGCCAATCGGGTTGTTGCCAATTCCAAATCATGAGCGATATCCTAATATTTTATAACTCATATTACTGCATATTATGAGTTATAAAAAGTGGTTTTATCGCTCACACCTTAAGATTAAACCCGCTTATGCTTAGAGCTGAGCCGGGTAGGTCGGGCATGCATTTTATGCCCGACATTACGGTGTTTCCATACGGCTAAGGCTTTTGGATTAATGCATTATTTTCGATTATTGGGCGCCACAATGTCGGGCAACGATAATGCTGCTGCCCGATCTACTGTGCCCGGCATGGGCTAAAACTTGTTATCTGAAAGGAGATAACCGGAAGTAAGGCCATAAGTTGCACGCATAGGATGTTGCCGACGTAAGGAGGCGCATCAATTCTGAGCGATGCGCTTCATGTTCTCCAGCATCCTATGACACTTTCTATATTCTGCCGGAATATGCATAGATAGTTTGTGATCTGCTAGGGCGCTTGTATAATGCAATGTTGTCCAAGCCTTTTGGATATAGTCTACGATGCATGTCATTGTTATTTTATAAAAACACTTGTCATTATTACCTAATTGATCAGGAACGTTGTTTATGGGGATTTTAAGTTTATTGCTCTGGACGCCACTGGTTGGAGGAGTGGTGTTAGCGCTGCTACCCGTGCAAACTCCTTGGAAAATCAGGTTATTAAGTAATAGCTTTGCCATTATTACTCTTCTTTGGGCATTGGTCAGCTTGGCGTATTTTGAAACCCAAAACCCTTTAATGCAATTGACTGAGCATTGGGTCATCAATGCAGAATTAGGGAATACCTATGCGTTGGGGGTCGATGGCTTTTCTTTGCCTATGGTCTTATTGGGAAGCTTGTTAATGTGCATTGCCATGCAGGCGTCGGCGTACATTAGTCATGGTTTGAAGACTTATTTTGCCAGCATGTTGTTTCTAGAATTTGGCATGCTGGGCGTGTTTTTAACCCAAGATTGGATTATGTTTTATATCTTTTGGGAGCTTACCCTCATCCCCTTGTTTTTCTTGATAGACCGCTGGGGAGGGGCACGCAGACATGCGGCGAGTCTAAATTTTGTGCTGTATACCATAGGCGGTTCACTGTTTATGATGGCGAGCTTATTTGCTTTGGGTGAGTTTGTTCCGCATATGGGTGGGTCATTGATGACCACCTTTGCTGAAGCCGCTAAAATGATGCCCCCGGAAGAGCAGTTATTAGTGTTAATTGGATTTTTGATTGGTTTTGGCGTTAAGTTACCCATTTTTCCGATACACGGTTGGCTACCCTTAGTGCATGTAGAGGCCCCGTTTCCGGTCAGTGTGCTGCTATCTGGAATTTTACTTAAGATGGGAGCCTACGGTTTATTGCGGGTGGTGAGCATGTTGCCGCAAGCGGTGCTTAGCGTCCAAGCGGTATTGGTGGGATTGGCCTTGTTTAGTATGTTGTATGGTGGCCTGTTAGCGTGGCGTCAAAGTGATCTTAAAGCCATGGTTGCGTATTCTTCGATTAGTCATATGGGTGTGGTCTTGCTGGGCATTTTGACTTTTAATGTGACTGGCATGATGGGCGCTATTCTTCAGATGACCGCTCATGGCTTAACTGCGGGCGCGTTATTTTTATTGCTCGGATGGCTGTATAAACGCACAGGCACGTTAAATATTCAAGATTATAGTTCGTTAGCCCCGGTAATTCCGCGCTTTGCCGCCCTGATGACCATAGCACTGTTAGCGGCTATGGGTTTACCCGGTACTTTGAATTTTGTGGCCGAGTTACATGCCATTATTGGAGGCTTTGAACGCTGGGGCGCTTGGATGGTATTTTTTAGTTTTAGCATTTTGGTGAGCGCCGCCTATGCCATCAGAACCCTAGGGCTATTGTTTACTGGTCCTGTCAAACCCAGAATGCAGGGTCTTAAAGATTTAAGCCGTAGCGAATTTTTAATGGGGAGTGTATTAATGCTCTTAATCGTCGTGTTGGGTTTTATGCCTTCCAAGTTAATGGATTTATCGGAAGTCACGATTAAACATTCGGTTGCTGCCTTGGCAACTGCAACCGCCGCTTCTGCGCAGGGTGAATAATATGCATGTGGACTTGCGAGCTCAAATTCGTGTGGCCTTGTCCGAATTAGATCATGTGCTCCCCGGGCAAGCACCGCTGAGAAATTTTGTGCATCATAATACTTTGCATGGCTTCCAGCATTTACCCTTTGATGAGGCGATAGCTACCGCAAAAGCGCTGAATGGTTTGCATGGGTATTTACCGACTGCGGAATTTTTAAAATATTATCAACAGGGTCGAATTACCGACCACGATATCGAAGTCGCCTTGCAGGCAAAAGCCCAGCCGCATGCGCAAGGACCGCTGCTGACGTTATCTAATCAAACCATCGAGGCTAATACGGTATTTAGAGTAGCGCTGCTACATGATTTGGAGGCGGTGTCACCCAATCAGTTTGCGTGGCAGATTGAAGAGCTGCAGGCGTTAACTAAACTACAGGCAGATGTCCCGGATGCCGTCAAACAGCGTTTACTGCGTGGGCGTGCGGAAGCGGAAGTTGTTAATGCTTTATGGGAAACTTTGCTAAAACAATTAGAATTGGAGCCAGCGTTTTTGCATCCTGAAAATATGCTGGATTTATCGCTGGATCAAGCAGAAAGTTTGTTGGCACAGCATCGGGCTTCGCGTAAGAAAGTCTCGCTCAAGAAAATCAGCATGCACGAGCAGATGGTTGAGGCAGCAACTAAATTATTCGCGCGCGAGTTATTACGCTTAGGTGAAGATTACACGCTGAGAACGTTTTTACTGTCGCTCACTGGCGTGGATATCTTAGATTGCGTGCGCCCGGAAATTATTCGTATTTGCGGTTCTGCTTTAGATGAGGGCGTTGCTGCCTGGACCTTACCTAATCGCGCTGAGCTGGGTTTGTATGCAGCTTGGAGGGCGGTAGTTAGTTGTGATATTAATCCATTTTTGCAGGAATTACCGGATTGGCAGGCGATTGTTGCGGACTTGCCAGCGACGGCTGAAGACGCGATCATGGCGCAATTGGTGTATTTTGGGATTCCAGCAGCGCAATGGCCCGGATATTTGCGCTGTTTGGCTCTCGAAATTCCGGGGTGGTCAGGGATGATCAATTGGCGGGAGCAGCATTCGGATTATCAACCCGAAAATAATGTCCAACCGACGTTAGCTGATTATTTGGCAATACGACTGATTTTAGATCGCTTATGGCTTAATCAAATCTGTCGTGATACGTGGCAGATTGAAGCGACTTTAACGAGTTTGCAAACCTATTTCCGTAAAAATCGCTCTGAATTTATGGTGCGCAGTCATTTATTTCGCGGTGATTTACCGGAATATCTGATTGAACAAGCTGAAGCCATTACCTTAAGTGTCGGGAATGAACGTTTTAATCGCACTGATTGGCAGTATCTAGCGGATATTATTTGGACGTGGCAAATAAATAATCTTACCAATTGTCGTCCGGTACATTCGGTGTATGACAGTGCTTGGCGCTTGTTTCGTTTGTGTCAACATCTGGCGATAGCAGCGGATGAGTTAGCTGCAGTGTCGAAAGCTCAATTAGAACAGCTACTGCGTTTATTAGATGATTTTACCCCTGCGCAACAGGATCAAGTGTGGCTTTACGCCTATGAACATCATTATCGAGAAAATTTATTACATGCGCTACAGCAAAATCATACTGTAGGTCGGTGGCAGCAGCGGCATACGCGCCCAGAAGCGCAGATCATTTTTTGTATTGATGACCGCGAAGAAGGCTTTCGGCGTCATTTAGAAGAAGTTAATCCCAATATTGAAACTTTAGGCGCTGCAGGTTTTTTTGGCTTAGCCATTAATTATCGGGGCTTAGATGATGTTGCCGAAGTTGCTTTATGTCCGGTGGTGATTAAACCTAAGCATGCGGTGCATGAAGTGGCTGCTGCGGATACCGAAGTGTTATTGGAGCGGCATCAACATGGACAGGCGTTTATGCAGTGCTTCAGTCATTGGCAATTTAATACCTTGCGGCGCAATGTTTGGTTGACGCCCTTGCTACTACCGTTAACATTTCCTTGGGTCGGGCTACGTTTACTCAGTAAAGTCTGGTGTGCAGGCACACAGCATGCTTTGGCCAAACGCCTTAAGGAATTACTCAGTCCTGAGGTACCGACACGCTTAGTCGTTAACCACACTGAGGACCCTGAATCGCCCCTGCAATTAGGTTTCAGTGATGCTGAACAAGCCGAACGGGTCTTAGGTTTTTTGCGCAATTGTGGCTTGCTCAGTGGCTTTGCGGACTTAGTCGTGCTGATGGGGCATGGTTCACATAGTCAAAATAATGCGCATTTAGCGACCTATGATTGTGGGGCGTGCAGCGGGCGACATGGTGGACCCAATGCTCGCGCATTTGCACAGATGGCGAATCGTCCTGAAATTCGGCGTCTGTTGGCGCAACAAGGTTTGCTGATTCCTGATACTACTTGGTTTTTAGGTGCGGAGCATAATACCTGTAATGAAGCGATTACTTGGTTTGATCTTCAGGCGCTGCCAGCAACATTACAGCCTGCATTTCAGGTGTTAAATGCGAATCTACAACAAAGCAGTGCACTTTCTGCGCATGAGCGTTGTCGCCGCATGGCCTCGGCGCCTAGCAATCCGACACCTGCTTCGGCACTTAAACATGTGCAATTGCGAGCAGTCGATTTTTCTCAGCCACGTCCTGAACTAGGGCATGCAACCAAGGCGGCGTTATTGGTTGGACGACGAGCTATGTCACAGGGCATATTTCTGGATAGGCGCGCATTAATGTGTTCCTATGATGCGAGTGTAGACCCCGAAGGTAGTGTGCTGACTAACGTCTTAGCCGCCGTAATTCCGGTGGGTGCCGGAATTAATCTAGAGTACTACTTTTCAGCCGTGAATCCCCAGGGCTACGGCTGCGGTACCAAAGCGCTGCACAATATTCAGGGTTTGTTTGGTGTGATGCAGGGCGGCAGCAGCGATTTGCGTACGGGTTTACCGCAGCAAATGACCGAAATTCATGAAGCCATGCGCTTACAAATTGTGGTTGAAACTAAAGTGGATGTGTTAGCAAAAATAGTGCAAGAACATCAGCTTATTCAAGAGTTTGTCATGCAAGAGTGGGTGTATTTAAACGCGCTTGATCCTGAGACCGGGGACATCTATGTGTATCACGTTAACTCAGGATTTTTGCTCTGGGAAGCACCTAAACAAGCGTTGCCCGCGTTTATTGATTCAGTTGCCTATTACGCGGGTCACACTGATCCTATGCCGCCCGTGTTTGTGACTGGCAAGCGTGTGAATGCAGGCGTGGTAAGGCAAGGGGCGTAATATGGAATATTTAGTCAGTGGAATATTAGGCTTACCACTGCTGGCCGCAGCGTGGGTGGGCATTAGACAATTATTCGGTCAGGTGCAAGGCGATCAGAGTGAAGTGATGACGGCTTGGGCTGTAATACTGGCGACGCTGGTGTCGACCTTGCTGTGTGTCGGTTTGGCAATTTGGCCTGCTGCTGAGTATCCGATTGTGACCCTGGGCACTTGGTTGAATTCAGAATTATTCGTTGTACCGTTGAGTTTTTATACGGGTGGCTTGAACATGCACATCGCGGCGGTGTTTGCGGTGATTATGCTGTCGATGATGCGTTTTGCGGTAAATTATTTACATCGGGAAGCGGGCTTTCATCGATTCTTTTTTATACTAAGTCTTTTTGCCGCTGCCATTTTGATGTTGCTGTTATCGGCTACCATGATTGGAACCTTTATTGGCTGGGAATTAGCGGGCGTGTGTTCTTATTTACTGGTTGCCTATGCCTATAATTCTGCGGTCCCAGTCTTTAATGCCACTCGAATTTTCATTACCAATCGTATTGGCGATGTTGCGTTCTTATTGGGTATTGGCTTGAGTTTTAGTTATATCGGTGATGTCAGTTGGCAAGCTTTGCAACAGGCTGCACCCGAGTTAACCGTAACTGATACCACCGTTCTGGCCTTGTGTTTTGCTATCGCTGCCTTAGTCAAATCGGCACAGATTCCGTTTACTCCTTGGTTAGCGCGCGCTATGGAAGGGCCCACGGTTTCGAGTGCGGTATTTTATGGTGCGGTATCCGTGCATGCAGGGGTTTTTTTAGTCATTTTTTTACAGGCGCTGTTTACACAATCATTTCTGGCAATGTCAGTCTTGTTAATTTTGGGTATTTTGACCGCAGGCTATAGCTTCTGGGTGGGCTTAACCCAAACCGATGTCAAAAGTTCCTATTGTTTTGCAATTTCTGGGCAGCTAGGCTTAATGTTTGCAGAATGTGGCCTAGGTTTGTGGGAAGTTGCGACTTGGCATATGCTTTTACATGCGCTGTTGCGCAGCTATCAGATGTTGCATGCCCCGGGATTTATTCAACAAGTCGGGGAATTGCCGCAGCGTTCCTTTCTTACCACTTTGGGTAAAGTGCGTTGGGTCTATGTGGTGTCGCTACAGCGTTTTTGGCTAGATCCCATCGCTGATTGGACGATTGTGCATCCCGCTTTACGTTTAGCCAAAGATTTAAGTTATTTTGATGATCATGTGATTGATTCGGCGATGGGGATTCCTGCCCCGGCAATCAATGCGCTGGCGTCTTTAGCGCAATTGGAAGAACAAAAAATTGGCGCAAATTTGGATAATGAGCTAGATAACTTTGCTCGCGGTAGCGGTCTGGCGGGTAAGTTGGCAGAACTTGTGGCGCTGATTTTACATTGGGTTGAAGATCGCTTGGTGTTGCGTGGCGTGACCGAAGATGCGCTTAGTCTGGGGCGGCAATTAGGACATATTGCCAATCGCATAGAACAATTGTTGTTACGACCCCGGTATTTGTCGTTATTTGTATTCATTACCTTATTAGCGGCATTTTGAGGCGCCAATGGAAATTTCTGTCATGTATTGGTCGGAATCGGCCTTATTTCCTGTCTTAACCTTGATGACTTTGGTGCCACTTGCAACGACGTTTGCGGTGCTCTTAGTGAATTCAACGCGATTGATTACTGGGATTGGCTATTTAGGCGCACTTGTCACTGGCTTGCTGGCAGTGTATTTATTATCGGTGTTTGATCAATATAATTCGGGTATTCAATTAGCTGAACGTTTAGCCGTGGCTGGGATGAGCTATAACGTGGGCGTAGATGGCGCGAATTTGTTATTTATCTTGATGACTACGGTCCTGACGCTATTAGCGTTAATTTACGTGCAAGGTTCACGATTTGCGGGGGATGGAAGTGTCATTGCAGCATTGTTAGGCTATGAAGCGATCTTGATCGGGGCATTTGCGGCGTTAAATGCTTTGCAATTTTGGTTGTGGAGCGTCGCGGAAGTTATACCTGTAGCCTTTTTAACTGTGTATGCGGGCACGGGAAGTCAACGCAAACATGCGTTAAAAATTTTGATGCAATTTTGGGGTGGCGGCTTGCTGTTGACCTTTGTCGGGTTTATGTTGCTGGGCTTTGGTTTAGAAGATTCTGAACAACCCGTAAACTTCGACTGGTTAGCGTTAGCGCAAAATAATGCGCCATTTAGCAATGAGACCTTAATTTTCATTTTGCTTATTTTTGGGTTTGCAGTGCGCATGCCGCTTTTTCCATTCCATGCTTGGCTGCCATTATTAGCAGAGCAGGGCGCCGTGGCTGGTGTTGGGGTATTTGTCGTCGGTTTAAAACTGGGGATTTATGCGGTGGTGCGCTTTATTTTACCGTTGATTCCTGGCGTGGCGGATGAATGGTCGAGTTTGGTGGTGACCATGGGCTTGATTGGTATTTTTTACGGCGCATTATTAGCGTTGATGCAGATTAATATCCGTCGCCTATTGGCTTTTGCGGTAATCAGCCATACCGGAATGTTAATTATTGGGGTCTTTAGTTTTGAGTTAAATGGGGTTGAGGGGAGCTTGTTATTGAGTTTAGCTTATGGTTTGGCGGCTGCAGGGATGCTATTGAGTATTGGATTTATCTATGAACACACTAATACGGCCTCCATGCCACGCTTAGGCAATGTTTGGGATACTCGTACTGCCTTGGGGTTTATGTTTTTAATCTCGGCTTTGAGTACCATGGCAATGCCAGGCACCCCAGGGTTTGATGCTGCACATATGTTGATTTCTGGGGTCGTTGGGAAAAATGGCTGGATTATTGCCACCGTCATTGGTTTAGGCAATGTGTTGGCGGCAGCATTTCTACTGTGGGCTTTTCAACGGGTATTTCTTGCAGATATTAAGCGAGCTGTTACTGTGAATCATTTGGTTAAGACCCCGGTCTATGAAAGAATTATTGCCGTATTGATTTGTGGCTTGTTGTTGATTACCGGGTTCTATAGTTCGCCGTGGCTAAGTCTGGTGAATACTGCAAATGGTACGATTGGTAAATACTACAATTTACACAATAGTATATATGAAGAATATGAACAAAATAATGCGGCATCTCCAACTCAGGAGCAAGAGCAGTTGCTTGATCAAGAGCTTGCGCCCGAAGAGATGCCAGCACCACAGGATTTAACCCCTAAACCACACAAATCGCACTCACCCGTCGTCATTGATGAAGAACGAGGAGACACCTGATGTTCACATCGACTGTGCCACTCTTAAGTGGCTTAATCATTTGGCCAATTTTTGCTGCCATTGTTGTTGCGGTATTGCCTGCTAAACGTTTTGCCAAGTTTTTTGCAGTGGTCGCACTGTTAATCGAATTGCTTGGCGCCTTAGCGGTGGTGGCTTATTTTGATCCGCAGCAAGCAGATTTTCAATTGGTGGAACAATATCCGTGGATACCTTTGCTGAATATCCAGTTTTTAGTCGGAATAGATGGTATCTCGGTATTGTTTATTCCACTTTCGGTGCTGTTGTCCTTATTGTCAATGCTGGCGGCCTGGAATTCGGTGCAAAGTCTTCAGAGCTTGCATTTTTCGCTATTGCTCGCATTGCAAGGGGTGACCGTTGGCGTATTTTGCGCTTTAGACCTCATTTTGTTTTTCCTCTGTTGGGAGTTAACGTTACCGTTAATTTTCTTTTTGATTGGTTATTGGGGTATTGGTCCACAACGTCGCAGTGCCGCCATGAAATATAGTTTATTTATGCTATTTGGCGGGGTACCTCTGCTGTTTGGCATTATTATTCTAGCGATCAATAATGCCACGCAATTAGGCGGTAGTATTCCGCAGGATTTATCCTTTAGCTTGCCCGTGTTACTGAATGTGGCGATGGATGATCAGTTACAGGTTGTGGTGTTTTTATTATTGATTCTGGGATTTGCCGTCAAAGCCCCGCTAGTGCCATTTCATACGTGGTTGCCGACCGTCAGTATGGAAGGTCCTACGCAGTTGACAGCCTTGTTAGTGGGTTTGAAATTGGGTATTTATGGCATTATTCGTTTCGCCATGACCTTGG
>SXIZ01000140.1 GCA_005779525.1 Methylococcaceae bacterium | reverse complement strand
GGCACATGCTCAAAACTGCTTACTTCCACAGCACACATATACTCAAAGCCCTGAGTATCGCTGGCGCAAATCACGCCATAACGCGCATTGGCATCGGGATAACAATCAGCATACTGTTGTTTAAAATCAGCCCACTGTTGCGGAATGTCTATGGCTGCCTGGGAATACGCATGATATTGCCGAACACCTGCTAATAGCATCGCGCGACCGTGAATAAACGAGGGTTGGGATATCTCAGTCATGGGTTCTCCAATATTAGTTACAGCGATAGGCTAAAACTCAAATTATCAATCAAACGTGGCTTACCTAATTTGGCCGCCACTAAAATCACCAATTCGCTATCGTCAGGCGTTGCGGGTTGTAAGTTGACTTGCTTGCACACCACGAAATAATCCGGGGTGAAGCCCACACTTTGCAGCCAGGCTATTTGTTGTTGTTGTAACGCGGCATAGTCTCGATCACCTGCAAATATTGCGGCGTGAGCAGCTTGCAAACTTTGATACAACTTGGGCGCCAACGCGCGTTGTTCGGGGGTTAAGTAGCCATTGCGCGAACTCATGGCTAAACCATCCGCCTCTCGCACCGTGGGTACGCTAATAATCTCGATCGGCATATCTAAATCACGCACCATTTGCCGAATAATGCTTAATTGCTGAAAATCTTTCGCGCCAAAGCAAGCTTTATCGGGCTGCACCAGATTGAATAACTTAGTCACAATGGTCGCAACACCGCTAAAGTGTCCAGGGCGAGATGCGCCACAATGCAGAGTAGCTAGCTGTCCAACCTCGACGCGCGTGCAGGCCCCTTCAGGATACAGGGTCGCGACTTCAGGCAGGAATAACAAATCTACGTTGAGTTGCTCTAAGTGCTGCTGATCTGCCGCGAGTGTTCTCGGGTAACTGGCAAAATCTTCGTTCGGACCAAACTGTGTAGGATTTACGAAAATACTGACCACCACCCGCGCAGCCTGCGCCTGGGCTTGCTCGATTAGCGTCAAATGTCCGGCGTGCAAATTGCCCATGGTCGGCACCAAAGCAATCTGCTCACCCGCAGCCCGCCATAGTTGTAGCTGTTGGCGCAAGGCCGGAATCGTATTAATAATCAACATTAGTAACTATGTTCTTTGCCAGGAAAACTCGCCTGTTTGACGGCCTGATGATAAGCGCTAATCGCAGCAGCGATACTTTCAGCACCGTGCATAAAGTTTTTAGCAAAACGCGGCAGTTTGCCTTGGGTAATATTGAGCATGTCGTAAAGCACTAAGATTTGTCCATCACATTCCACCCCGGCACCAATCCCAATCACGGGAATAGTCAATAATCGACTGACTTTGCCAGCCAATTCGGCAGGCACACATTCCAACACCAATAAGCTAGCGCCCGCACGCTCAATATCTAAGGCTTGTTCGACGAGAAGTTCGGCATCATTGACGGTTTTAGCATGGACTTTGTACTCGCCCATCAGATTAATTGACTGCGGCAATAATCCGAGGTGGCCACACACGGGTATGCCTTGTTGCACCAAAAATTCGATAGTTTCGTAGCGCGGGCCTTCCAATTTCACCATTTGCGCATCTGCTTCGCGCAATAACCGCGCGGCGTTTTCTGCGGCAATCTGCGGCGTCGGATAACTCATAAATGGCAAATCCGCGACGACGAAGGCACGTTGCCGACTGCGAGTGACACAACGGGTATGATATAGAATGTGTTCCATAGTGACTGGCAGGGTCGTCTGGTGTCCTTGAATCACCATCCCCACCGAATCACCCACGAGTATGATATCGATGCCGAGTTGATCAATTAAAGCACTAAAACTAGCATCGTATGCCGTCAGACTGGAAATTTTTTCACCCGCCTGCTTCATAGCATACAACTTGGGTACTGATAATAAAGGAGTGCTCACGTTGTTTAAATCCGTTGCAGGCCGTTAAGCGGACAATGATTCAGCAATTGGCTTAACTCACCAAGCTCTGGGATACTCAGGTCCGGGGCGATTTCATAAAGTGGATACAGCACAAATGCACGCTCCGCCATGCCTGGATGCGGTATGGTTAGACGGGGTAACTGTATTTTTTGGTCGGCATAGAGCAAAATGTCCAGGTCCAAGGTACGTGCAACCCAACGTTGTGCTTGCCTGACCCGTCCTTGTTGGTTTTCAATACTTTGTAAAAAATCTAGCAAAGCGATTGCAGGCAATAAGGTGTATATTGCTAATACCGCGTTGCAGTAGTCTGGTTGATCCTGAGGACCCATAGGGGGGCTGTGATAGAGACTGGAAAACGCGACTTCACTAATTTCAGGATGATCAAGAATGCGTGTGCGAGCGAGCGCTATCTGCTGTTGCGGTTCTTGCAGATTGCTGCCTAAGCCAATATAAGCAATGACTGGGGCGCCAACATGCGGCGCTGCAGTGGTTGGTTGTGAACTAATCATGCAATTCTTTAGGCGTACGATTAGCTTTAGATTTGTTACGATAATTTTTATTCCGATAACGCCGTCGTGGCGCATCTTTTTTAGCATGTCCGGGCTGGGTCATTGCAGACTGTTCATTATCTTCTGCCGCTTGGAACGCTTGCCACCATTCAACCAGCTCAGCGTCAACATCACCTGCCGCCGCACGTAATACTAAAAAGTCAAAAGCTGCTTTAAAGCGTGGATGGGTTAATAACTTAAATGGCCGAGCACCCGTACGTTGCCCAAAACGCGATTGCAAATACCAGACATCACGCATCGCTATGCCCATAAATTTGGGAAAGGCAATACGTTTGACTTGTTCGGAAATAATCTCACTCGCTGCAATTTGATGTGCCGGGGTCGCTGGCAATCCTTCCTGAATTTTTTGTTTCGCCAAATCTTGCACTGCTCCCCATAAAAACACCGATAGCAAAAAATACGGTGTCACAGGCAAACCTTCAGCCACCCGCACGTCGGAATTTTCTAAAGCTTTGGCGATAAATAATTTAGGAAAACCGTGAGCTTCATGTTCTAAATTGCGCTCAACTGCAGGAAACAGCGCCCCAAACAAGCCGTAGTGCCGCAACATTTCAAAAGTTTGTAAGCCATAGCCAAACATGAATAATTTCAAGAACTCTTCATATAAGCGTGCAGAGGGAATCGTATGCAGTAACTGCGAAAGTTCCATCAGTGGTTTTTGAGTTTCATGATCGATATTAAAACCCAATTTAACCGCAAATCTGACCGCGCGCAGCATTCTCACAGGATCTTCGCGATAGCGCGTCGCTGGGTCACCGATGAGTTTGATAACGCCTGCCGTATGATCGACCATCCCCCCGGTGTAATCCACCACCGAAAAATCTCGAATATTGTAATACAGGGCATTCACCGTAAAATCTCGCCGCCAAACATCCTCCTCTAAGGTGCCATAAATGTTATCGCGCAACAATTGTCCATTGGCATAGACTTGTTGCTCATCATCCTCAGAATCCGCGACACGGCGAAAAGTTGCAACTTCTATGTAATCACGACCAAAATAAATATGGGCTAAACGAAAACGCCGACCAATAAGGCGGCAATTGCGGAATACTTTTTTTATTTGCTCAGGCGTAGCATTGGTGACTACGTCAAAATCTTTAGGTTCGCGCCCTAGGAGTAAATCACGCACGCAACCACCCACCAGATAAGAGTCATAACCAGACTTTTTCAGCTGATACAAAACCTTAAGAGCGTGTTCGCTTATTTGACTACGGGAGATTGAATGTTCGGAACGCGTATAGATTCTGACTGCAGTTGCTTCCGGTTCGATGTCAGTTTCAACCGATTCAGAAACTACCCCGATGATTTTTTTAAAAAAATTGAAAATAATAAAAATTCCTTGCAAATTGGCATTTACTTGCTTCTATCATAACACACGCTGTATTCAAGCATAAACCTCAGCATTCTTTTTACAATTCACTTATTAATATAGTAGAATTTACTACGGAAAAGTGCTATCAGAGTTTTTATTCTACGCACGTAAACAATATTTGTTAACCATAAAAAATCACTCGCTAAAAATAGCAAGGGTGAAGGAAGGAGAGATTTCATGTTTAAAAAAATTATCGCTGATTTAATTGAGCGTCCAGTATTAACCAGTATATTTGTTACTGATTTCTTTATTCTGCTATTTCACCGCCCACCATTTATTTTTAGCATTATTATGCTGGGATCTCTGGTTTTAATGTGTATGTATTTTGGTCAAAAACTGGCACTTTTTAAAGAATAGTTCCAGTTTTGCGTAACCCCCAAGCCGCTAAGCAGCAACTCCAAAAGCCGAGCGCCCCAGGTTTATTGCGACGTTTAGCGGCCATCGCTTATGATCTATTCTTGTTGTTGGCGGTTTTATTTGTTGCCACAGCGCTGCTGTTACCTCTCAATGACGGCAAAGCCTTTACCTCAGAGCAGTATTTTTACCCAGCGTATCTGCTGCTTATCAGCTTTGGTTTCTATGGTTGGTTTTGGACCCATGGTGGTCAAACCCTAGGTATGAAAGCGTGGAATCTCAAAGTTCAAACCATAGAGCAGCAACACCTGACCTGGTCGCACGCAGCTATGCGATTTATTTACGCATTGCTAGGCTGGGGCTTTTTAGGCTTGGGGTTTTTATGTTTATTGTTGGATAAACATAAGCTGACTTGGTACGACAAACGCTCAAAGACGTGCTTGTATTTTCCAAGCGACAGCGCTACTCCCTAAGTGCTTTGGCGTCATCCTAATCGGCGGTAAGCAGTTAATAACGCCTACACTTTTATACGCGCGATAGCATATAAAGCAACCGCCAATACACTGATGCTCGGAAGTGTTGCTACTAGTATTGGATTAAGATCATACACTAACCCTAAATGGCTTGCGATCTTACTGAAGACATTGAAACTCATGCCAATCAAGACGCCAATAATAATACGTGTACCCACACTGCTGCCACGCCTGACCCCAATGACAAAGGGCGCAGAGACCAAAAGCATCACAAAAATAACTAATGGATTGACAATCCGCCCCCAAAACGCCAGTTCGTAGACTAGGGTTTTTTGCTTATTGTTCTGCAAAAACTCTATATAGCCATACAAATCATACAACGATAAATTATCCGGGGTCACCAACACTGAATTAAGCAATTCCGGCGCAATATTAGAATTCCACTGCGCCTGCTTTTTTAAACCCACCTGGGTATGATCGCCTAAAATTTTGGTATTTCTAATTTCGGTAAGCGCCCAATTTCCCGCAGAAATAAAATCCGCTTGGTCGGCATGCAGCATATTCGTTAATTGGTAGTTTGCATTTAACTCATACACACTGATATCTACTAATTTATTTTCAGTGGTTATTTGCCGAACATTGATAAACGCATTCCCTTCTCTAAGCCATAAACCATATAAAGTCTGCATCACCACTTGCTTATTCTGTGCCGCAGAGCGCAGCATTTGTCCTTCATGCTCGGCATCAGGCGCGATAAATTCGCCAATACTCACCGCGAGGGTGGCTAATACCAATCCTGCCAATAGAATCGCGCGAATGATGCCAAAAACAGACAAGCCGGAGGCCTGCATGGCGATTAATTCGCGATTATTGGCCATCGCCCCTAAGACAAATAAACTTCCCAGTAACGCTGCAGAAGGCATCAACTCGTAGACCACGGTGGGGGAGGTGAGGATGACGAATAAAAATACTTCTCTTAAATGATAATCACCCTTGCCAATATCTTTTAGCTCGTCACTCAATGTGAATAAGTTAAACAACATTAAGAGTACGATAAGTGCAACAAAAGAGCCCTTGAGTACTTCTCGTACTATATACCAGTTAATGACTTTCATTTAGGCCGCTCGAAAACTGACAAATTTGACACACCAGCGCCAGCCATATAAGCGTACGATAAGCAAAACGCCGGCTAACAGCAGCAAGACAAACACGGAGGCATATCCATACCAAAGATGCAATTTGCCTGAAATAATCCAACTTTGAGCCACTTTGCGTAGATTTTCGTAGCTAAAATAAATCAAGGCTGCCAGAAAAATATTGCCATAAATGCCTCCTCGCGGTGCAAGCTTGGCTAAAGGCACGGCTAAAAAGGCTAAGGCGATAATACTTAAGGGTATGGCAAAACGTCGTTGTAACTCTGCAATATCAATACGCTGCCCGGCTTTCCATAATAAAACAGAATCCACAGCTTCTTGATCGTAGCGTAAGACGGACGTGCGATTTTCAATGCGTACGGCATATTCTTCAAAGCTTTCAGTAGTCGCCTGCGGCAAACCCGGTATCCCTTGAATGCGCTCACCGTGTTTTAAAATCACATAGCGCCCATCCTCCAGTTCTTCAATACTGCCGGAAGCTGCAGTAATAATCGCGAGTTTCCCGTGCTGCCGATCTTGAATAAAAATGCCTTTCAGTTCCTGCATGGCAGTGATACTTTGCACATAAACCACCAAATCACCTCGACTGTATTCACTGAATTTTCCAGCGGCTATCCCTCTTATATTTGCGGTTTCAGCATCTTTATGCATCAATTCTTTCATTTGCGCTTCCGCCCAAGGTGCAGACTGCATAGCTAAGGAAATCGACAGCAAGAATAACGGCACAACCACCATAGATATGGAGCGATAGACAGCGCCCAATCCCGCGCCTGCAGACGCCATCGAGGTCATCTCATGATC